>JAIRXK010000042.1 GCA_031268315.1 Puniceicoccales bacterium
AGAATTTGAAGGACTGAAACAGATCTGGGTTGGTCGGCACCATGCATGTAACGTGAATCCTCGCATATTTTGATGGCTTTTGCAAGAAAATTCTGCGGCTAAATTCCAACAATCGATCGGCTGAAAAAATGAATTAGCATTGAAGAATTTAATCAAAACTAGAAAAACAAAAATCCTCCTCGTTTTCCCCATTGCATCGGTGGCGATATGCACTTATAAAACCAAATGCAATTAGTAGCATAATTGCAAATGCTCTAAATCTATTAGTGTGAATTTGCGGCATGAATCCACCGTGGTGGGAAGTACGGGACTCGAACCCATGACCCCCAGCATGTCAAGCTGGTGCTCTAACCAACTGAGCTAACTCCCCACGGGGCCCACGAAATTCAATTCACATGGCCATGCAAGTTTTTTTTACTCGGCTAAAAAAAATTCCTCCAAAGCCACCTCCTATTCGGCAAGCGGACCCATTCCGCCCGTCCGCCGGGCCTCGTAGAGGCAAAGGGCCGTAGCAGTTGCGGCATTGAGAGAGTCTGATGCGCCGCCAAACATGGGAATGCGGACGGAAATGTCGCAATTTTTTAACCAAAATTCGGAAAGTCCACGATTTTCGTTGCCCACGGCGATGGCCAGCCGATTGGAGGTGAGGCGGTTCCAGTAGCATTGGGTGGATGCTGGCGAGGTGGAGGCGATGGAAATGTGCCGCTGCCGCAGGTAGGCAAAGGCTTCTTCGTTGGAGCAATTAGCAACGGGCACGGCAAAAATTGCTCCCTGGGATGCGCGGATGACGCTGGGATTCCAAAGATCCGTGAGCGGATTGGCCAGAATGACCAGCGAGCAGGCCGCTGCCTCCGCCGAGCGGATGATGGCCCCTAAATTTCCGGGTTTTTCCACCTGTTCCAAAAGCACTATGAGGGCATTTTCGGGGAGCTTCTCGGGGAAGCAATCTTCTGGAAATGTGGCAATTCCAATGATTCCGTCGGGATTTTCGCGAAAGGAAATCTTTTCGAATACCGGTGCGGACAGAGAAAAAATTTTTTCAATTCTCTTGAAATTTGCAGGCAAGGATTGTCCCTCCAAGAGAAACAGCATCTCCAAGGAAAATCCGTTTGCCAATGCGCGGGATACTTCGCGCATTCCCTCGACGATAAATCGCCTCTCCCGGTGGCGATGCTCCGCCTTGTGGAGATCCTTGATGCGCCGAATGAGGGGATTTTGCCGACTCGTAATGGATTGATGTGTGCCCATCGGCCACAGTTGACACGGCCAACGGGCACCATTGCGAGGAAATTTTAAAAAATTTTACAAAGTTGCCAGTGCCAATGGCACCTCAGGAATCCCATATTTTAAATGTAGATAATTTTCGAGGCGTCACGGTTGGATCCGGATGACGTTGCTGATGTAGCATGGCCAAAAATGATGGCAATGACACTTTCAAAGTTGTCCGCTATCTTAAATTTTTTCTTCCATGGATTACCGTCGCTACTTTTTAAAAATTCAGCGGCAAAGCCAATGGCGCAGGAACCGATGCCCAAGGCGTTGGCGGCAATCATTAGATTTTCCCCAACCAATGAGCAATCGATGGTGGCGAATGGCGAAGAACGATCACCGGAAACGATCACCAGTGCGGGGGCATGGTAGAAGACACTCGCACTTTCACCGGAGAAAAGTCCTGCAGCGGATGGCTGCGCCTTTTTGATCCATTCGAGGCAATCCAAGTCAAATTGCCGCAGGGTTTCGCGGTCCTGGATGGCGCGAATGGCCCACGGCTCTCTGTGCCAAGCGGTAGGTGCATGGATGCCGCAATTGAGAATGGTATCCATGTCCTCCCGGGAAACTTCTTTCTGCGAATAGCTGCGTACACTTCTGCGCGCCAGAATACTTTGAATGGTTGAATTTTCTTTCATGGCACTAGAAATGGGGGTGAATTTCCTGGGAAGATCCACCGTAGACGCGGTGATTAAATCCATTTTCCCAGTAATTGTCATTGATCAGAAGCTTGAATTCCAGTCCATCTGAAGAGCAGCTGGACCAGCTCCACCGGTCCGGCGACTCATTGGCCATTGCAATGCCCCTATCCCAGGATAGTCCTCCTCCCTTTCCGCGGATATAGAGCGTATTTCCATAGCCAATGTCATAAATGACATTGATTTTCGTCGCCGCCGCTTTACCTTGGGGGGCGAGAGTTTGAATTTTGTTGCAACTATTACACAGCGTCTTTTCCCCGCCATCGTATGGCTCAATGGCCTTCGGTGCACGGGATACCGCGCACAGTGTCTGGGGAGATTTTGTGCAGCAGAGCGTTTCCTCCTCCCGCTGAATGACGCAGGGAGAAAGTATTTCCGATTCGACTTTTTTTTTGCGCACACCGCACTTTTTATCCGCAGATTCCATTAAATTACAATCACACTTCATTGGACCTCCACGGGGCATTCTAGGATTGAACTTTCGCTATGCAACAGTAAAAATCGCAGCATTTTTTGATTAATTTCAAAGAAAAATTTTTGTAACTGGTCGAATTTTGGCAGGCCTTTCCAAGGCCGCAGCCATGGCAATTCCGCCAATTGTCTATTTGCGCAGATTCGCCGCTTTATTTGCTGTCGCAAAAGAATTGGCAATGGCTACCGCAGTTGAACAGGCACTAAAGAGATAGGTAGTTGCCGCGTATTGCAATATTTCGACGGCAGTTGCCACGTCCTTTCCATTGCCTATGATATCGTCGGCGCCGATGAGGTTTACAATGGCCCTCTTGGATGCATCTCTTTCTACGACGTAGGTTACGAGAGGAATTGCTGCCGTCACAAGAATAATACCAATTGTAAAGCTGAGAATCGAAAATAGTACGATGACAATGGCGATAACAGCAATTTGAACAATGAGAAAAATACGCTGCCTCGCGTGGCCAAATTCGTGCAATATAATTGCCATTGATCTCACGGAAGATTTATGGTTCACAATTTGCTTCTTCGGCAAAGAATTTCTTGCAGCATCATCTAACACTCTAATACGCGCATTTAGCATGTAGTTTGAAATAGAGACAACGTTATGCAGTGGATCAAAGTAGCACGAAGAAATATCATTGTCCCCGCTAACGACTCTAACATTTCCAATGAATCCATTCGTCACGGCGGGTTTTTGCAGATAATTATCTCGCACATAATCGCGAATGATCATACCCTCATGGGTATTCCTATCTCGGAAAATATCCTTTTTGTCATATTCTAAGTCCGTAAACTTGAAATGGGCAATGATTCCGCTTATAAGTGACAGGGGAGACATGACTAAAAAGAGTAGGGCATAGCCGATGTCTTTAAGAGTTGTGGTGAAGTAGTCTCCAATGCTGCCGCTGGCCCAGGTTACGCCATTGAACTTTAGCACGTCACTTAGGTACTGATTCTTTACGATAGTGGAGATAATTTCCTCTGAGGTGACATTGTATCCATTCAGGGGTACGCCACTATCAGCTGCACATTTTTTTATTTTTTGAAACGTTTCAAATGCCTCAACGGCATCGGTTGTCCGTAAATTTGTCTGAAAATCGTAAAATCCCATAGCACAGACATCCATGCAGAAAAAATTATGGAAGTCAACAAAAAAATACCCCCACTGTCAATTTTCGACCACGGATTGGCAAGATCGCCAATCTGAATTCAATTGTCACCCATAAAAATCTCTACCGGTCAGTGTGGTCGCCATGGTGCCAAGGGGCGGATTTGAACCGCCGGCCAAAGGCTTATGAGTCCTCTGCTCTACCACTGAGCTACCCTGGCATTGTTGGAACGCCATCATGTCTCCACTGCACTGTCAAGGGCATTTGCGAAAAAATATTTCACCGCAGAGTGGCCAATTGGGTTTGATTGTAACAATGATTTTCAGATGAAAATTTATCCATTTAAGGGACTTGACTGAAATGATGAAAGCGCCCATCATTCCGGCGTGAGAAAATGGCTTTTACAAAATTTGATATTTGTTCTAGGGATTCTTCCGATGACTATTTGCAATGGAAATAGGTTGGATTATGCGGGCGATGTTCCCGTGGACCAGGATGCCGTCTATGGCAATCTCAGCAATGGCTTGCGCTATTGCATTATTCCGAGAAAGGAGCCGCCAAATCGAGTGAGTGTACGGCTCTACGTTGCCGCCGGATCGCTCATGGAGTCGGAGTCCCAGCGGGGAATTGCTCATTTTTTGGAGCACATCGCATTCTGCGGATCAGAAAATTTTACCCAGGGCGATCTTATTGAAAGCCTGCAGCACATGGGCATGCAATTTGGGCACCACAGCAATGCTTACACGAGCTTCGAAGAAACGGTCTATAAGCTGGAATTACCTAGGAATGACCGTCGAACTCTCAAGGAGGGATTTCTCGTATTCCGCGATTATCTGGGCGGTCTAGACATTGCCGAGGGGGAAGTGAATCGGGAGCGGGGAGTCATTTTGGCAGAAATGCGCCACCGGGATACGCCCCAATACCGGGACATGGTTGACTACTACCAATTCATGTTTCCCAACTGCCCCATTGGAAAGCGCATGCCCATTGGGCTGACCAGCGTGGTTCAAGCTACGGAAGCTGCGGACATGCGGAAATTTTACGAAACATTCTATAGGACCGATAACGCCATTGTGGCAGTCATTGGGGATGTGGACGTGGACATGGCCTGCAAATGCATGGAGCACGTGATGGGAGATCTGCCCACTCCCGTTGATCCGATTCCTCAGTTGGACCTTGGAACATTTAAAACTTCTGGCATACGCGTCTACATCCACCGGGATCCGGAATTGTCAAAGTCCACCGTTTCCATCTGTACCACCCGTCCACTGATCAATTTTAGGGATACCCAGGCCGTGCGCAGCGAGGAACTCATTGTTCAGGTGGCCAATCATATCATAGCGCGGCGGCTGGAGCGATTGAGCAAGGTTCCCGGCGCCATATTTTTTGACGGATCCTGCGGCTCCCACTGCGAGGTGCTCAATGGGGCTCGGGTCGCATGGCTATGCCTGACCTGCGCCGATGGCCGCGAAGCGGACGCCGTCCGGGTCGGCGAGCAGGAGTTGCGGAGGGCCTTGGATTTTGGGTTCAATGACGCCGAAATTGAGCGGGCCGTTGCGGAAATATTAAAGGAACTTGCAAACGCCAAGGATCGTGCCCATTCCAGGCGGTCGGACCTGGTGGCCGAGGACTGGGTGGCCGCAGCGGGCAGTTGTCGAACGTTTAGCTCGGCAGAGTGGGACTACGAATTTGCAAAGGCCGTTTTCGGTCGCCTGACAAAGCGCGAGGTCTGGGCCCAACTGCAAAATGCTTGGTCGCCGAAGAATCGGCAGGTCTATGTTTCGGGAAATTTGCCGATGAATGTCACGGAAAATAGCATTCGTAGTGCCTTTTCCCGGTCGAAATACACGGTTCTAAGCAATCCCAATGAAAATGCGGCGGCGGCATTTTCCTATTCAGACTTTGGCAGGCCGGGAACCGTAAAGAGTCAATCCTATGATCCCGAACTTGCATTGCACTGCTACACCTTTGAAAACGGCGTACGCCTGAATGTCAAAGTGACCCATTTCGACGCGAAGCAAGTATTTCTACGCATGCGCGTTGGGCAGGGACTGCTATCGGAACCCTCCGATCAGGCGGGGCTGTCCAAATTTGCCCAGTGGTCATTTCTGAATGGTGGGCTTGGAAGGCACAGCTTCGAGGACGTGCGGGATCTGTTTTCGGGAAAGAACTGGAGTTTGCAATTTTCCGTCACGCCCGAGGCATTTCTCTTCGCGGGCCACAGCACACAGGACTGCCTGCGCGACGAACTCAACCTCCTATGCGCCTATGTGTGTGATGCGGCATTTTCGCCGACCGGCGAACAGGAGGGGAAAAAGGCAATGGCTCAGGTTTATTCCAATCTAAAGCATAGCATTCGCGGGGTTTTATCGAATGGCGTTGACAAATTTCTTCACTGCGAAGACCAGCGCTTCGGATATCCGTCCAAGAATATCATGTCGCAGTATTCGTCGATCCAGTTGCGGGAGTGGATGGAACCGGTTCTGCGCGACGGCTATTTAGAAATTACGATCGTCGGCGACGTGGATGTGGATCAGGTAGTTAGTGCCGTTGCCCACACGCTGGGTGCGCTAGATTCCCGCTCAGGCAGCCCCGCCCCATTTAATAATAGGGTGACACTGCCGGATAGACAGATGGCCAACTTTACCTATGATTCCACAATCGCCAAGGGCTATGTGCAGTGCATTTGGCCAACGGGCGACATGTGGGATGTGGGGCGAAAGAGGCGACTTGATCTCCTGGCCGATATCCTTTCCGACCGGGTGCGCGTGAGAATTTCCAAGGAATTAGCAGAGGCCTATTCCCCCGGTGCGGGAAATTTTGCCAGCATGATTTTCAAGGACTATGGATACCTATATGCCCACGCGCTGGTGGACATCGAAAAAATAAATGAAATTGCCGCGGCCATAGACGAAATTGCCCAGGAACTGCGCATCGACGGCATTGATGACGATGAATTTTTGCGGGCCAAGGAGCCGATGCGCACCGAAGTGCGGGAGCTGCTGCGCAAGAACAGCTATTGGATTTCCGCACTGGACGGCATCCAGGCCAATCCGCAAAAATTGGAAATGGTGCGCACCTTTCCAACTTTCTACGAAAATGTGCAAAAAAATGATTTAAAAGAAGTATTAAAATTTCTTGACGAGGGGCGTCGCATTGCCATTACAATCCGGCCACAATGAACGGAAATGCTATTTCTCCAACGCGCAAGGAAGATTATGCGGAGTGGTATCAGCAGGTCATTCGCGCCGCTGATCTCGCGGAAAATAGCCCCGTACGGGGCTGTATGGTCATCAAGCCCTGGGGCTATGCGATCTGGGAACAGATGCAGGCGGTGCTGGATCGCATGATTAAGGCAACAGGGCACTCCAATGCCTATTTTCCGCTCTTTATCCCGAAGAGTTTTCTTGAAAGAGAAGCGGCACACGTGGAGGGATTTGCCAAGGAATGTGCCGTAGTGACCCATTCCCAGCTCGTCGCCGACGGGCAGGGAGGACTCAAGGTGGCATCGCCACTGGAGGAGGAACTCATTGTGCGGCCCACCTCGGAAACCATCATCGGGGAATCATTTTCCCGATGGATTCATTCCTACAGGGATCTTCCATTGCTCATTAATCAATGGGCCAATGTGGTTCGCTGGGAAATGCGCACCCGCTTATTTTTGCGTACGTCGGAGTTCCTCTGGCAGGAGGGCCATACCGCCCATGAGACCCCCGAGGAGGCCAGGGAAGAGACGATACGCATGCTGGAAGTGTACCAGGATTTTGCTGAAAATTACATGGCCATGCCCATTTTCTGCGGGAAAAAATCGGAGAGGGAGCGCTTTCCCGGCGCCGATGAAACCCTGTCCATCGAAGCCATAATGCAGGATGGGAAGGCATTGCAGGCGGGAACGTCTCACTTCCTTGGGCAAAATTTTTCCCGAGCTTGCAATATTCGCTTTGTGGATCGAAACGGCCAACTTTCCTATGCATGGACAACGTCTTGGGGCGTCTCAACCCGTCTTATGGGCGCACTAATCATGGCCCACTCCGATGACAATGGCCTAGTACTTCCGCCCCGTTTAGCTCCCTATCAGATTGTTATCTTACCCATTTTGCGTGCCAATGTGGACCCGGAGCCTGTTCTGTCCTATGTCCGTGCATTGCAATTTCGCCTGTCTGGGCAAAGTTTTCACGGCCAGCCGCTGCGCGTCCATGTGGATCATCGCGATAGGCGCGGCGGAGAGAAGGCATGGGAATGGATTAAAAAAGGCGTGCCCATGCGCGTTGAAATTGGCCTGCGGGAGGTGGAAAATGGCGAAGCGTGCGTTGGGCTCCGCAATTGCGAGAAGAAGCAGATGTTTGGCTGCGAAGAATTGGTGGCACACGCTGCGCAGATTTTGGAGGAAATTCAATTGGATCTCTACGGAACGGCGCTGCAGTTTCGCCGCAAAAAAACGCATCGCATCCGCAGCTATAAAGAATTTGAGGAATTTTTCCGCAGCGACTCCGGCTTTGCGGTGACCTATTTTTCTCCGAACGGTGACATTGAGGAAAAAATACAGGCATCTCTTGGAGTCACATTGCGCTGCATGCCATTGGACAATGGAGATGACCGTGGTCCGTGCTTCTACGATCCCCAGCGCAGCGGCGAGGGCGCCATCTGGGCAAGGGCCTACTAGGCGCATTACCCGATTATTCCAAAAGTATTTTTCACTTTGACATTGACCCTAGCTCGTGGCTGCCAACAATGGCAGTGTGAAAAAGCATCGTTTTAGCACTGTTATCCCTTCGCTTGGGTTCGCATTGGATGGAAGCAAGATTCGCCGCGAGGCAAAGAGGAGTCGGCTGCTTGAAAATCTCTCATCGCTGGCCATTGGCGCCATGGAGCGGTTGGAACGTGGGGCCATTGCCAATGGCAGTGAGAATCGCATGGTTGGCCACTATTGGCTGCGTGCCCCGGAGTTGGCGCCGACGGATGCCATTCGGGCAAGCATAGAGGAAACCCGTACCTCCATCTATGAATTTACGCGAAAGGTGCATCGGGGAGAAATCATGGCGAATGGGCGCCATTTTACCCACCTTCTTTGCATTGGCATTGGCGGTTCTGCCCTAGGTCCCCAATTGCTCTGCGATGCACTGCGTCCGCCGCGTTCACCCATGGAAGTTTTCTTTATCGACAACACCGACCCCGATGGTTTTGTCCGCTGTTTCCTCGCCGTTGAAAATCACCTAGATCGCACGCTGGTGTTGGTGACGTCAAAGTCGGGTTCCACCCCGGAACCGCGCAATGCACTTGTCTCCACCGTTGAGTTTTTTCACAGCAGGGGCATTCGCTTTGCCGATCGTGCCATTGCCATTACCGGCGAGGGAAGTTCGCTGCACCGGCAAGCCGTATGGGAAAAATGGTTGGGCACATTTCCCATGTGGGATTGGGTGGGTGGTCGAACCAGCATTACCTCTGCCGTTGGCCTGCTACCGGCTGCGCTCTGTGGGGTGAACGTGGAAGCCTTTTTAAATGGGGCTGCCGCCATGGATCGCCACACCCGTGGCCTAGAGAATAATCCCGCCCTGCTCCTTGCCCAGTGCTGGTATCATGCCGTCGAAGGCAAGGGAAAGAGGGACATGGTCATTCTTCCTTACCGGGACGCCCTATCCCTTTTCCCGCGCTATTTGCAGCAGCTTGTCATGGAATCCCTAGGTAAGCGGTGCAATCGGCAGGGAGAAGAGGTGTGGCAGGGGGTGAGTGTCTACGGCAACAAGGGATCCACGGACCAGCATGCCTACATTCAGCAACTGCGTGACGGGCCCAATAATTTTTTTGCCACCTTCATCGGAGTGTTGAATAGGCAGCGATTCAATGGAGACGTTGATTTTCTCTCCAGTCTCATCACGGCATCTGACTATCTGGAGGGATTTCTTCTCGGCACCCAGGCTGCCCTCAATGAAAATGGCAGACAGACCATTTCCATTACTCTGGATAAATTGGATGCATTTTCGCTGGGCATGCTTATCGCTCTCTATGAACGTGCCGTTGGTTTCTATGCGGAATTCATTGATATAAATGCCTACGATCAGCCGGGAGTAGAGGCGGGGAAAAAAGCCGCAGCTCGAATTCTTGCGCTGAAGGAAAAGGTTTTAAATTACCTAGGCAAGCAGCGGAAATCAATGATTCCTGAGGCATCTATCATTGCCAAGCAGCTGGAATGCAAGGATGATGTGGAAATGATTGCCATACTGCTCCAACGCATGGGATATGGGGACGTTTAGGGTATTTTAGCCGTGAAATTTTCCGTGTAAATCCAGTGTTTTGATGCCCATAGAAAGATATTTTACAAATTTATGAAAAAATCGTTGAAAGTAGTGGCAAGCAATGATTTAATCAATGTGTCATGTACCTTAAGTACTTTGCATTGAAAAAGGCGCCGTTCGGCATAGCCACCAATCCCGACTACCTCTATTTGAGCTCACAGCATGGGGAAGCGCTGGCGCATTTGCGCTACGGGATTGAGAATCGTAGGGGTCTCATTGTACTAACTGGAGAGGTTGGCTGCGGAAAAACAACCCTCAGCCAGGCACTGCTGCGCAAATTGCCCGATGAGAAGTATCGAAAGATTACGCTGATCAATTCGCTGCACAATGCCTTAGATCTCTACTCATTTATTCTCAATGAGTTGCAGCAGGATCATCAGCCTGGCACGCTTCCCATACTCATCAATCGGGTGAGCAATGCCATCCAGTCGGTCAGAAATGATGGGAGTGAAATTATCATTACCATCGATGAGGCCCAGAATTTTTCTGTCAATATGCTGGAGCAAATTCGTCTACTGCTCAATTTGGAAAACGATGATCAGCGCACGATGCAGATATTGCTCATTGGCCAGCCGGAGCTGAAGAGCCTGTTGAAGCGCAAGGAATTGCGGCAATTGAAGCAGCGCATAGGGGTATTCTACGATTTGCGGCCACTGAAATTCCACGAGACGATCAAGTATGTCGATTATCGCCTGGTGCATGCGGGAAGCACGGGAGCCATTAGGTTTACGCTGCCGGCGCTATTTTTTCTTCACCGCGCTTCATCGGGCATTCCGCGCATACTGAATGCCCTCTGCGATCGGGCCATGCTGGCCTGCTACATTCGCGGCGGGCGCAGCATTAATTACGGAGATGCGCGCCATGCAATTGGAGATTTGAGGAGGCTATAATGACACTGATCAATGACGTATACGGCCGCGACGGCCGCAGTAGGGGAGAAAAAAAGAGGCGGTTATTTTCATGGAAATCGCTGCGCCCCAGTGGAAAATCGACGGCTGATGGGGAGGATCTATTCATTGCGGACTGCGCTCCTTCCAATGAATACGTTATTTTGCGAAAGCAAATGCCCGTTGCCGATGGGACCGTAAAAAATCATTCTACCCTGGAGGTAAAATTTCTCGAAAAGGAGCCGGTATCTTGGAAAAATTTTCTCTATTTTCTTTTTACTTCCTGTATCTTGTGCTTGGCCATTGTTGCCGTTGCCTACTTTGTCCGCGGCAGTGGGCATGCTTCCTCCCTCTATGCCGCCGCTTCATCCAAGGAACAGCGAGATAGTCAATCGCCGCTGCGGGTTCCAACCATGCCCATCGGTAGAAGCGGAAAGGTCGATGAAATTGCCATTCCCATGCGGGTTGCAACCTCGTCAGCCAGCCACAGGGGCAATGCCCTCAAGGAGCTGACTTCCGGTACATTGGATGAGCAAATCAGCGCATTGGATGTGCGGGGTGTGCAGGTGGCGGCCTACTCTGCCCGGGCGCTCATCGGCAATCGAATCGTCCACCAGGGAGACCACCTTTACATCGGCAGCAGCGAGCTCATTTTCAGGGGTGTCGACGGCGAGAACATGCTCTTCGAGGATGGAAATGGCCAACTACACCAGCGCAGTCTGCGGCCGACGGCCGGTTCGTCCCTCCACTAGGAGGTTCAAGTTCCGTAGAGTTGGGCCGGGAAAAATTTATTAATAAATTTCCTTGATTTCGAGAAATTTTTTCCTATCTCCCGAGTAGTGGGCCCTTAGCTCAGCGGTTAGAGCAGGGGACTCATAATCCCTTGGTCGCTGGTTCGAATCCAGCAGGGCCCACCAGTATTCGTCGTGTATGGCGGAGGCTGTGGTGGATTTCATATTTTCTTTTCCATGCATCGTAAAGTGCGCATTTTCAATGCCGTTCGCCGGCTATTGCTTGACCGAGATGAGGTTTGCCGTGTATTCTTTGTGCTCGATGAATTTTTTTTTAAAAAAATTCCCGACGGGGAAATCTCCGTTGCTTTTCTCGATGGAAAAGCCATGGAATATCTTCACCAAAAATTTCTTGACGATGCGTTTCCAACCGATGTCATCACCTTTTCCGGAGACCCGGCAAGCAGTTTTGCCGGGGAAATCTGCGTATCCGTTGACTATGCCGAAGACTATGTCCGTGCCAATGGAGGAGAATTTTGCGAAGAACTGCTACTTTACGTTGTCCATGGTTGGCTGCATCTGTCCGGCGTCGATGACAAGGAAAAAAGTGACGCTAAGTATATGCGCCAATGTGAGAAAGATGCGCTGAGTTTGCTGCGTTCCAATGGAGTTAATCCGCGATTCACGGTATCGGAGCTAATTTCTAAAAAAACGGGAAAAAATCCAATGGCAGTTGACAATTTATAAACTTCATGCAAAATGGGCGGTGTTTAATGCAATGGGAGATGTGAATTATGAATGAAAATATAGGAAGTCCAGAGAGCTCAAAAAGTTTACAGCTGGGTGTGAAATTGGAGCAGCAAGTATCGGCTGAAGTGAAAGTGACGAATGCAAGCGAACTCGAACAAGTGAGTATGAAGCGAACGTCTCCGAAAGACATAGAGGGCCAATTAGATAAGGAAAAAGCAAATGCGCAGACGGAGCCGAGTACGCAGTTGTCCGACGAAAGCGAGATAGGAGCTACAGGAGAAGATGAGTCTCCAAAGCCAAACGGGAAAATTGAAAATAGCGCATCCGGCGGGATAAATTTAGTTGCCGCTGGGCTATGGGCGGCTGCCGGTGCCATTGTCGGTGCGGTGTTTATCATTATTTTAATGTTTCCCCTTGAGGTGTCATTTGCCATCTGGATGATTGCCCTGCCCATCGGCGGAGCTGCGATCGGCTTGCTGGGCGGCGCTCTGATAACCCGCACGGATTCCAGTGAAAAAACGGGAAATGCCGCACCTATCCCCAAGGGAGAAAAATTGAATCTCAGTGTGGAAAAAATAGACATTAGCCCGGATGAGGTGAAAACGGTATTCGTTAACCTATGTAAGGTGATTGCAATTTGCGGACCGGAGGAAAGTTCTTTGCCGGACATAGAATTCAATGATCTGAGTGCGCAGTTTCCAGCGACGTGGCAGGTAGGGCAATCATTGAAGATTTTATCCGAGATAAGTGATGAAAATGTGAGGGATACGGCAACGTATTTGGTATGCTATGCGCTTAAATGCGGACTCAATGCCACCTATAACGGCGCCGTTGAGCTATCTGTTGGGTTTAGCGATATGTGCAACAATATTACTAATATCATCAGAATAGCCAGTAATTACACTAATTTCGAGAAAATAAAAAATGTCGAAATGCAACAGTATATTGGTGAATTAATTGGTAACGGGCTGAAATTTGAAGGAAATTTGAAGGCAGAGGTGATCAAAATGATAGCGGCAGTTTGTGAAAATCGGAATCGGGCTGGTTTAACGGCCGAGAATACGAAAAATGTAGTGAAACATTTAAATTTATTGCGCAAAAAAGTAATGTTCACTGAGCTCAGTAGTGAGGACTTAGAAAAGGGGCTTTCAGAAGGGGAAGAGAGTATAAAAAGGGCCGAAAAAACTCTGGCAGAGGAACCGGGAGATGGGCGAGCGAAGTTGGAGAAAGAGGTGAAATTAGCGAAGCAACGACAAGAGCTGCAACAATCCCTAGGCAGCCGGAATCCAATGAAAGCCATTCAGTGCAATGTCTCGGGCATTCCTCTAGGAATGCAAATAGCACTTAATCTAATCACCGTAACCGCAGGGACGGGCAAAAATTCCTAGGAAAAATAAGTTTCAGCGAATGGCTAGATGGCGATTCGGCGGAGGCGAAGGAAAAATTTTCCAGATTGCCATGGCAGGGATTGCCATTTTGACAGTGGTTTCTGTTCCGTATGTTCCAATGTTATTTGCATCAAACTCAAATCCAGTAAAGGCAAAACTCGCATCTCGCAAATGGTGTGCGGTGAAATTTATTGCATTTCCATCAATTTTTGTCAACCCGGCGGCCGAAGTCCAAATTTCTCAGCTGTGCCTGGCGAAAAAAATTTCATTGCCCTCAAATTCCCACGCGACCCAGAAATTTCCTAGCAACTTCCCCGGTTATCCGCTCCCATTTAAAGCGCGCAAATTTGTCAAATCAGCGCATTCGGCACGAAAAAAAAAGATATTTTTGCAATCGGGAAAAAATAATAAAAAATTTTACAAAAATATTTGACAACCATGGAATCTCATGCATGATGGACAATGCTTAATTCAGCAAGGAGTTTAAATTATGACAACACAATCAATATCAAGTAGTCCCGTCCTAAAGGCTGACAGTCCGCAGATCATCTCGGAGGAGGAGAACCAACCGACTGCGCCGGGTATAGATGAAAATGTTACAACTAAGAGATCGAAGGTAGCGGATATTAGTGAGACGATACAGCAGCAGACGGAGGAACATGCGAGTCAGCAGCAGGAGGAGAATCCACCGCAGTCGAAGGATCAGTCGGAGACGAAAAAGAAAGATAAGAGTTCGGAGATGGCTCAGCAGACGATTGAGCAGGGTCAGCAGACGAAGCCGCCGGCGGGAAGTGATAAGTTGTCGAAGCAGAAGACGGGAAGTAAGGAGCTGACGCAGATTGAGGAGAATGCGCAGACTAGCGAAAATAAGTCTACGGTTCCGAATGCAAATATACCTCAGCAACCACTTAATGCTGCGCCAACTCCGGACGGGAAGGGGGATACAAAGACGAATCCTACGGAAGAATCCAGCGGCCTGAGCTGGGTGACCATTGCGCTGAGTACGCTCGTTGGCGTTGTCGTCGGCGCGGCATTTTTGTGCATCTTACTACTGGCAGGTGAAATAGTGACGACGACGATGATCGTCCTATTTCTAGCCGGTGGTGCGCTGGCAGGGATTGCCACGGGCGTATTAATTTCATTGTGGAAGTCAGACGACGACAACAAGCAAAATCCACCGGGACTAAGCTTAGCTAAGCAAAAAGCGATTGTGACTGATGGCAAAACTGCGTTAGGTGAATTATCGGCATTGTTACCGGGGAGCACTAGTGCTATCGACAGCGAAAAACTTACAGCTATCAACGCGAAACTAGAAAATTTTCAAGCGAAGTTGGAGAATCTCAGCAATGCAAGCCCTCTATTCGCCGGTTTGCCCAAGATAGAACATGGGCTCACTGCGAATTCCACGAAGGACAATATTAGTGGATTTGCTTCAAAACTAAACGCAGTAGATGAAAAATTTGCCGCATTAACGAAAGCATTGGACGAAGCAGAAAATGCAACTAATGTTGATAAAGCCGCCAAAGGAAGTGACGTCCTCAAAGCATATTCTAATCTTCATACGGAAATTGTGAAACTTCCCTTTGAAACTCTAACAGAGGTGCCGAATTCAGAAAATGCCAATAAAGCACTGGGAGGAAAATTGCTGGGATGTGTCACTTCGCAAGCTAAAAATAGCAAAGAGTGGGTGGACTTTTTCGCATTGATGGGAATTTTTAATGGCGCTCGAAAATTCGATGCAGCGCGGGCCGCCTACGAACTGACCAACAGTTCTGCAGGACAAGTTATGCTGTCCATGGCATTAAAAAGAATTGCGGGTATGGACAAAGGAATCCCAGTAGATAAGTTGGAAAAGGAAATTCTTCAACTTAAAGAGCTTGTTCAATGGTACGACACAAAAAGTGGCAGTGGTGATTCATCCAATCCAGTTAACTGGGCAGAAGAAATAAAAGAAGTTGAATCCAGCAAGTTTACAGAAATCACAGAGGAAGTTGCCTCGCTTGTCCTCTATGCTTCAGCCGCTAAATCTGCCTCCGAGGCTGCTGCGAAAAAAGACTTAGAAAATGCGTGCAGTCTCGCATGTCGTAAAATCAGCCTCGAGCTTAGTAATCCTGCAACGAAGGATCAGAAAAAGCAAGAAGCTACCCAAAAATTCAACGATGCGAAAGCGACCTATGGAATAAAACAGCAAGAGTTAAAAAATGCAGAGCAAGCATACAAGCAAGCATGTGATACTGCTCTTGCAGCAAATGAGGCGCTGAAAAACGCGCTAACAAGTGCTCAAAAGCAATTGAGTGAAAAGAAGACTGAACTTGGGGATGCTTCCGACGATGAAGGAAAACGAACCGCAGTAGTGAATGCCCAAAAGGCTGTAGATGTCGAAATGAAAAAAGTGGATAAAATGGATACAGTTAAAGATCATAAAAACACATTAGACAAGACTAAGGGTGAACTACAGATTGCGAAAAATGCCATGAAAGACGCAGAGGAAAAGTTAGAAATAGTAAATAGCATTCCAACCACAGCGAAAGAAGGTCTTGACCAGCATCTGGCGCTTATAGCTAAAAAACTTACAGATGCAGGAACGCCGCCGCCGGCTGCCCCAGCAGCAGGAGGCTCAGGAAGTTCGAGTGAGGTTGGCGCGAATCATCCGACGCCTAAGTCTAATGAATGACGAGTCATAGCATACACAAAGTAGCAGCTAATTCGCCCAGCGGAGCGGAATCGATGGGGACGTGGCCAGTTTCCATCGGTGAAGTCTAAAGGGAGATGGAGAACTGAGGAAATGGATGCGGCATCAACCCCCGCCACGCTCCACGCCATTGACTTCGCGTCCACCCACTGACCCATTACAGGCGCTTGCGAGGGGTATCCATGGATTACTTCGGCGGGAAATGGAAGGCCTCCTGCGGTTGCAAAAAAAATAATTTTCCTATTTATTGCAAAAATACTTGGCAACCGTGGAATTCAATAAATATTGGGCGACATGCAATTTTACAGGGAGCTTAAATTGTGAGTACAACGTGCGGTGGTCCGGTTCAGTTCGCTAGCGGCAGAGAGTCAATGGACGGCAATTCGCCGCAGCCGCAAGGGCTCGGCCAGGGGGAAGCGACTAATCAAAAATCAGCGAATGAAACGTCAACTAACGGAATGCATCCGAGTGAGGCTCTTGCAAATGTGCAGAAGAGCGCGGAAACGACAAAATCCGACGGTCTGAGCGGATGGACTATCCTGCTGAGTATGTCCGTTGGTGCTGGCGTCGGCGGGGTAATTTTAGCCATTTTGCTATTTGCAGGTGTGACAATAGCTACGAATATAATTGCCCTAATTTTAATCGGAGGCGCGCTGGCAGGATTTGCCGTAGGCATGGTAATCGCATGGTGGCTGTCGGACAACAAGGTGAGCACTGACAGCAAATCCGCACCAAGCACAATAGCGGAAGACAGAAATCAGAGAAAAAATAAGGCGGAAGCGCTAACTAAGAGACAGCAAAAAGTGTTTGTGACTGACGGCAAGGCCGCATTAAATGCGGTGATTAATTCGCTTCCGGCCCTTGAGAATGAATCCACGATCGACGATCTGCAGGCTGCAGATATCGCCGCAAAACTAAAAAGTTTTCAGACTAAATTGGAGGGTCTCAGCGATGCAAGTACGCTATTTATCGGTTTACCCAAGATCGTAACCACGGTCAGTAGAGGTGGCACAAATGCAGATGTTGATGAATTTAAGACAAAGCTGAATGGAATAAATGCAAAATTTGAAGCATTAGAGGTGGCACTAGGGAAAAGTGAAGAAGACATCAATAAGGCTAAAATCGACCAAGCATATGTTGATCTTCATTCGGAAATTACAAAACTTGAATTTGAATCCGTAAAGGGTGTGTCCAACAAAAATGAACTGCCAGGAAAATTACTGAAATGCGTCACTTCGGACTCTAAAGATAGCAAAGAGCCGGTGGACTTTTCTGCGTTGATTGGAATTCTTAATGGCGCTCTAGAATTCGACACAGCACGGGCCGCCTACGCACTGATAGGCGATACGATGGGGCAGTTCGTGTTGTCCATTGCAATGAAAAAAAATGCGGCTGGCGCTGATGGCGCTTTCGCGGGGCAATTCGCAGAACAAATTCGACGACTTATTGCATTTCGTGAAGAGTGCAGTACCAAAAGCAAAACACAAGGTTTCAACTTACTTGAATTGCACAGAGATACTATAAGTGATTCCGGTAATCAGAATATAAGAATGGAATTTGACTTTATTTTTAGCTGTGTGTTTTTAGACGCTAAAGCCTCCGCTGCCAATAATGCCCAAGGTGCCGTCCTAAAAGCGAAACTAAAGGAAGTGGTTGATCTCGCAGATCAAAGAATATACGTTGAGATTAAGACTGAAAACGGGAGAAAACAGGACGTTGTAACGAAGCAAAAAGCTTACGATGCAGCGAAGCGAAAACACAGCGAACTTGAAGCAAAAGAAAAAGCAAGCAAAAATGTAAAACCGGAAAAGAATAATGATGAAAAAGTTAAAGTCCTAGATAAAGAACTCGACGATGCGGGAGAGGCCGAAGAAATCGCACGGCTGGAATTGGAAAAAGCTAAAAGGCCTCAGTCCACAGTGCAGGAAGGCATTAAAAATCATCTGGATGATATGTTTAAAGAAGTTTACAACTTAATGGGAAAGGCAATAGCGTAAATGCAAACTTCGGCGAATGGGACCCTACTTTAGAAAAGGCGAATGCTTCAGATCCTGAAAACAAGGACCCCGGTGGCTCACATTGGCCGCTAATTTACCCCGAGGAGTCAAAAAATATTTGACAACCATGGAATCCCATGCATAATAGACGACGGCTAACTTAAAAAGGAATTGAAATTATGACAAATTCAGATGTATCGCTAAGCACTTTTCAAAAAAGTAGTGAAATTCCACAATCGCTCGCGCAACAAAATAGCAAAAGTCCGACTAGTGGGAAGTTATCGGAAAATGTGCAAACTCCGCCTCCGGAGAAAAAGGAGATTAGTGCGAATCTGCAGACGCAGGAGCAGACGACGACGGCGAAGGAAGATAGAGTTAGTTCGTTGCAGCAGTCCCATGCTTCTAATGAGACAAATGAGACTAAACCTAATGGCGCGCCGATTGCGAAGGCGAAGCCGAAGAGTACGGAGAAATCCGGTGGCCTGAACTGGGAGACCATTTTGCTGAGTATGTTCGTTGGCTCTGTCGTTAGTGCGGTAGTTTTGACTATTTTGCTATTTGCAGGCGAGACATTGACAGCGACTATGATCGTCTTAATTTCAATCGGAGGTGCGTTGGCAGGGCTTGCCGTGGGCGCATTAATCTTGTGGTGGAAGTCAGACGACAACAACTCGTCGCACCCATCGGAACTAAGCTTTACTCAGCAGAAACAGCTTGCGACTGAGGGCAAAATCGCATTGGGTGAATTGTTGGCATTGTTTCCGGAGAACACTGATACTGTCACCGGCGACAACCTTACAGCTATCGACGCGAAACTAAAAAATTTTCAAACGAAGTTGGAGAATCTCGGCAAGGCAAGCCCTCTATTCGCCGATTTGCCCAAGGTAACGCATGGGCTCACTAAAGATTCCACAAAAGAAAATATTGATGAATTTAGGGGAAAACTAAAAGAAGTAGATGGAAAATTTGACGAATTAACGGGGGCATTGGCTAGGGCCGAAGCAGTAGATGAGGTTGAGAAAAGCACTAAACAAAGCGACGTTAACAAAGCATATGTAGATCTTCATTCGAAAATTTTATGTTGATTGGAATTCTTAATGGCGCTCTAGAATTCGACGCAGCACGGGCCGCCTACGCACTGATAGGCGATACGATGGGGCAGTTTGTGTTGTCCCTTGGAATCAAAAGAATTGCAAGTGAAGACCAAATCAAAGCGAATCAATTATCAAAGAAAATTGTCGGATTTGACGAATTGATTAAAAATTACAATATTTCATGCAAAAACGAAGGCTTCAACTTAATTGAATGGCTCGGAAAACCTGACAATTATAAGAGTATTAATACCAATGATGTCGAAATAGGATTTATGCGCTTGAAGCTTTTAGTTCAGGAAGTGAAAGTTCAAAAAGTAGAATGAAAATTATTGCTGCCAAAAAAACAATAGAGGATATTATGAAAAGAGCAAATTTAGAAGGTGCAAAGAATGAGAAAAAAGAATTAGACATTGCTAAAGAAGCCCTAGCAGCCGCGGAAAATGTCATGAAAACTACAAGGAAAGAATTGAAAAAAACTAAAGCTTCAGCCTCGATGGAGAAAAGCATTCAAAATCACCTGGACGACATAGGTGAGAAATTGGAGGAATTAGGAAAAGTGCTAGATCTCTCAAAAGTGTAGGTTGAAAAAAATGAATTTACCCACTCCCTATCTGCCAATGGGAAGATTTTTCAATAAAAAATATTTTGACAACCATTAAACTCCATGCACAATAAACAAGATGGTTATGGGTGGTGCGACGGGCTTTGAAGAAAACTTGAATATCCAAGTGCCGTTGTCTGAAAAAAATGACCCTCAGGCGAATCCGTCGGCGGCGCCCATTGGTACGGAAAATTTAAAGAATTCGAAAACGTCGCCGCTGAATGCGAACAATGCAGGAGTGAGTGTGAGCTCATCGCCGAAACATGCGGCGCAGGAATCGCATGCAACGGGAGGAGAGCAGGTCAATAATGCCAATCAATCGAGTGGCCTAAATTGGAGTTTCATTGCGTGTTGCGCATGCATTGGCCTTTTCGTCGGAGCAGTGATCCTGTTTATTTTAGTAAAGACTGCAATCATAGCAGTCACTGCGGTCACACTGGCTGCATTTTTGATCGACGGCACAGCAATGGGACTTGTCGCGGGTGCGGCAATTGCATTTTTGAGAAGAAAAGTAGATTCAATCTCTCATCAAGATTTAATCCCCTCTCAAGAAGGCGAAGCCACTGAGGGAATATCCAAAAGCGATAATTGCAAAGTTGAGAAAGATAAATTTGAAGAAATAAAAGAAAAAATAAAAATAATTCAAAATTGGATAAATGAATCCGACAAAGTGGGCCAATTATTTATTGGTTTCTCCAATGAAAATAAGATCAATGCGTATAAAATTTATACGCAAATCGATGAATTTAGAGAAAAATTAACAATAATAAGCGATAAAATTAAAGCATTAAATGACAAGTTGGCAGAAGCGAATTCAGAGATAAACAATTATCAAATCTCTCAAGCATATGCAGATCTTTATAGCGAAGTTACTCAACTTCCGTATGAGCCAATCGAATATAATAAAATAGCAGAAATGTGTATTAAAATAAAAAGAAGTGCTTTCACTATGGATGAAAATACTTCTAAAAGTATAAATTTTCCCAATTTAATTAAAATTCTTAACGAAGCTCAGAGATTCAATGAGGTAAAAATAGTATATAACATCTTGATAAAAAATGACGACATAGCTAAATGCATGCTATGTGCGGTAGTAAAAATCATAGCTGCAATCGAAATTAATGACCAAAACATAAGAAGCATAGGTATCTATTTGCCAGTGATGATTATTTCGCTTTATAAAATGATTGGAAATTATAAAAATAGAAGCACGGAGCGTAATTTCAACGTGCAAGATTGGCTTGGAAGCTTTTCCGGGGACTTTTATTTCGAAAGTGTAGCTGCCCTATATATCAAACTCATCAATATACAAGAAAATTTAAAAAGTTTAGAAAAAATTCAAAGTCTTAGCAAGGAAGAAAGGGAGGAAGTCAGCAGCGGCGTCGCGAACTTATTCAGATTAATGAAAAATCGAGTTGCCACTAAGAATCGTGAAAATTTTTCCAATGCTGAAAAAACACAATTTGATGCAGTGCATAATGAAGTGATAACTAGAGAAAAAGAACTACTCGTTGCGCAAGCCGCACTAAATGAAAAACGAAATGAAATATTATCTGCGCACTCCAATGAGATAACTAGGCGGCTGAGCGCTGCCATTGAAGAGCTGAAGAACGCAAGGAGCGAACTTGAAACATTCAATGCGGAAAATAACTCTACTTTAGATGCCAATGGCGAAGAGCAAAGCAAGATTAGCAATAAAATTGTCGAGGCAGAGAAAAAAGTAAATGATATCAATGGGGAATTGAATGGAAATGAAGATTTTATGGTTAAGCCTAAAGAAGTGGAGGTAGCTGAACATAACGTCAATGAAGCTAAAAATATCTGTGTGCAGTTTATGGCGGATCTTACATTCAGAAAATCGGCCATTGAGCAAAATTTGATTAATATAGCAAATGCAATGAATGGCGTAAATGAATTGCTAATACGGCACTTAGAGAAGGCAAAAGAGGCAGAACAGGCAAAAGAGGCAGAACAGGCAAAGGCCCCCTTAGTCCCGCAACAGGAGGCGGAGAGTGAAAAAGGAGGTCCCAATTAGTGCAAATTGCAAACATGTGGCCTATTTCCGGGAGCCTTTACGGGCATGGGCATTGCTTCCATAGTAGGGGCAATCGGCCGAAAAGAAAGACTCCTAAGTGGCTAAACCAGAGCAAAATTAGCGACAATTGCATAGAGCAAATTATTTTCCATTTTAGCCATTGACATTTTAAAACTTTTTACTAGTCTGTAGATGTTTAGCCAGAATCGGAGATAGACTATGCCAGATACCATGGTGCCAGATAATAGACATTCCGATGTTTCGCAGCCGCACCAAGCCAGCGGCCAGGGAGAAGAAAGTAATCAGCCGACGTCGATTAAAGTAGTTGATGATGCGCCGAATGTAGATGTGGATGTGGAAGGGCTGTCCAATGCGTCTGGAGGTACCCCTACTGCTCCCGTCGGATGGTCTCGGGCCCTTCTATGCGTATCCATAGGGGCCGCCGTCGGCGGACTGGCTATTGCTTTCTTGCTTGCATTGCATGTTGCGCAATTCAGCCTATGGATGATTGCCCTGATTCCCATCTGTGCAGCAATCGGCTTTGCCATCGGCGCACTGACCAAGGGCTCCATGAGCGAGAAAATCATTGAAGAAGAAGGGGATGAAAATGTCCACGGGGACACTATTGAAGGGGGGTTGCCTCTAGAGGATAGAGATGTTTCCGGTGTCATCGCCGGTATTCAGGATTCAAAATTTGTGAAAAATAAAGAAATAAAAAATATTTC
Organism: Puniceicoccales bacterium; assembly: GCA_031268315.1. Lineage (GTDB taxonomy): Bacteria > Verrucomicrobiota > Verrucomicrobiia > Opitutales > JAIRLM01 > JAIRXK01. The sequence goes on from JAIRXK010000042.1 coordinate 22,744, forward strand.
CAATACCTTGAAGGCGGCAAATGAAAAATTGAGTGCCATAATTAACAGGATGGAAAACATCACCTCCCATGAATCCTATGAGGAAGATATTAATGCGCAATTGGGCGAATTTTTTCAGCAGGTCCGTGGGCTCAAAGGCAACGATTTCTTATTTGCTGATCCGATAAAAAGCGCTTCGAAATTTTTTGATGGCAAAAGCGCGGAATCCATTGGTTGTTTTATGCAGGTGCTGAAAGGTGCGCAGCTTTCATTGAAGAAATTAACCGATGCACTCCATGAAACATTACCAATCGATGCAGCGCAAATTACGGAAAAATTTAAAGATTTTCGCGAAAAGTGCATAGACATTTTTTTCCATAGAGGGGATGACCCGGGAAAAGAAATAGTTTCCAATGATCTCTTAAATTTTTTTGTGATTGTTGGAAAAAGCGAAGGCAGGCAAGACATGTTTCCTGGCCTAATTACCCGCCTGGGGAATTTTGCATCATTGGAAATGATAAAGACTCTGTACGAGGCTCTGGCAAATCTTTGCGATAGCAATGCAATGGAAGCGGCCAAGGATTTAATCTATTTGACCATTCAATGCGAAATTGGAAAATTGAAAGTCAGCGGTGTGAATTCATCTGACGAAAGAAATGCGATACTTGCGAGTATATCTGATCAAGTCGAATTGATTATCAAAATAGTCACAGAATATGGCAAGGCCAGCGTATCAGTGCCTCCAGAAGCAGAGGAGGCGTCCACCGATACCGTGGCCACGACATTTGATAAAGATCAATATTTTAATTTTAAGGGAAAATCAAAAGATAACAAAAATGAAAAAGATTTAATCGAGAGATTTAGATTATTTCTACGTGCTCGCGAAATGAAAGATAAAATTAGTGACGTAAACATAAGCGCATTAATTGTTTCAACACTCGATAATAGGTTTCAACCAAATTACATTGACGAAAATTCTATTTTACGTGAGCAGCAAGTTCATTGCGCAAAAGAGGTATTGGATCGCAAAAATGGATACCTGGAGAAAGCCTCCAATGATTCGGTGCGCGACGAGAGCAAATTGGCAGTAATAAAGGATCAAGTCTTAGAATTAGAAAGTGCATACAAAAGTGCCTATGAAAAAGCGGCACTAGGTCAAAAAATTCAATCTCTTACTTCGAACTGCAATAAATTTGAAATCACATTGTTGCAACTAGACGTGTTGATTAGCAAGGAAATGGAAAAAGCCCTGCGGAGTGAATGAAAGTTTGACTTCAGCGACAGCTGAAAGGTTCATTGGAAATGAAAATTCACCGATGCCATGCTGTAAATTTTTGCTTTTCAAAAGGATCCGCATACAATGTTTGCTTTTAGAGGTACCGCCAATTAATCTTGGGTTTTGAATTATGCGATCGGAGTAATGAGCCGTTCTTTTTACACGGCAGTCCTTGACACTTCAAAAATTTCCACTATAATAAAATATGTACAGCTATGATAGGGGGTGCAAAATGAGTGATGAAATAGCGACAGCTAACCAAAATTCAGCGGCGGAACCAAATTTGCAGAAAATTGAAAATTCAAAGCAAAAAACAAATTCCGAACACATTCAAAGGGTGAAAACGGAGCAGAATGCATTGCTTTTGCAGAAATCCCCACTGATCCATATCAATTGGGCTTACGCTGGGACATTTGCAGTTATCGGAGCAGCCATCACCATTGCGGTGGTTATAGGACTATTGCACACTGTGTCAGTTTCAGTGGCCGTGTGGGCAATCATTGCCGCAAGTATCACCGGAGCATTGATGGGCGCCGGCATCAGCGCATTGGCCATGATAATCGTTGGAACAACCAACGTTTCACCGCCGCCATTTATGGAGTCCGTGGAAGAAAGTGCCAGCATAGTCATCATTGCCTTAGAAAAAACACTGGTTGCATTTAACGAAATACACGGAGAGGAGCAAGCGAATGATCCTAAAATTCTGTCAATAAATGACAATTTACGGAAGTGTTCCAAAGAATTTAGCAAATTTATGAATAGCTCCATCGTATTTCGCGGTTTGCCAATTCTAAAATTAAGATTAATCGCACCAATTTCGATGGAAAACATTCATGATCTCAAGCAAAAATTAACCGCAGCAAAAAATGCACTTGGAAAAATTGCCAATCTTTCTAGAGAAAATTCGAATGTGGAAGTATATCAATCCGCCTATGCTGCAATCATAGACCTTATGCCGAATGACGTTAAGGCAAATGATCAGCAAAAGATAAAAGCCTTCAATATCTTGATTAATGCTGCCGTAGTCCCAGAAGACCTTGTCCAAAAATCGTCGAAGCGTACCCGTGAAAAGATGAATATTATTTATGAGCTGATATACTGCTTGAATTCTACAAATAATAGCGATGCTATGATGGCGCTGATTTTAACCAAAAAATTTCTTCCAGCCGTGAACGTATTTGTAAAAAATGCGCTATGCCATGTCATTAAAAAACATATCGCCAACGCGGCAAATCCTGACAATTGGCCGAAGGTCATCGACGGCATAGCAAATGATGCCATGACCCTCATTACAATCGTCAGTGACTATAGCGAAAATGTCATTGAAAAGAAAGGCGATGAAAATATTTGGCGAGGTCAAGCTATAGACAAATATTCCGATAATGCTCAGATATTTCATTTAGTCATTGAATATGTTAGATTTTGCGATGGCATTAGGAGAATTAAGAAAATGGAAGAAGAAGCGGATGATACCACGGCCAAAGAACTTAAAAAATCCATCTACAATGCAATTTCACAAATACGATATCCAATTAAATTCGACTCACCATATCCAACTTTTGATGACATAAGCAAATTAATGCAATTGGAAAAAGAGTATATTGCAGCCAAAAAAAATGCGAAAAATAGCACCGTCGAAGGTTTAAAAATGAAAGCGAAGGATGCAAAAAATGCGTTTTTTGCCGAAAGAAAAAGACTTTCTAGTGAGATGAAAAAGCGTAAAATTGCGGCACTTTCACAGAGTCTCGATGCACATCAAAAAACTTTGAAAAGAGAGATGGATAAGCAAATGGAACGCCTCGTCAAGCAGGAAAAAGATCCACTTTCGCCACCCTTAGATTCAGCGTAAATTCAGATCCTCGACGTCAATTAAATAAATTTTGACCCGTTTCAGTGCTTGACATTTTATTAATTTTCACCAAACTGCAGGTCACAATGGTAAATCCGCAAAGCACCTCGACTTCCGACCATTTTTCATTGGAGCTGAATCCAGAGAAAAGACCATTCGACGAAGACAAATTACCTGGTCAGGTTTTGCCCGTAATGACACCGGGGACCATTCGATCGGGTGGGGTTAGTACCTTCTATGTTGCACTGTTTGCGGTTCTTGGTGCTGTGATTGTCGGCGCGCCGCTGCTCGCACTGATGGTGTTTCAAATATGGGCCATTGCACCATTTGTGGTTGCCATTGGCATTATCGTTGGGTTAGTCGCCGGGGCGGTCATAAGTGCTATGGTCATGGGTCACAAGGAAAAATTGGCCAATGCGCAGAGTCGCGATGCATGGGGCATGGCCGCAAAAGAATGCCCCACCGGCATTGCCTCCCAATGATAAAATTCAAAAAAGCATTGACTTTTGAAAAATTTTTCATTTCCTTGCGTGTGCTATGACATTTGGATATTTCACGGATTTATTTTGCTCCGATCAGAATACGAAGCAGGTACTTAATAAAAAGGAAATTGTCATCGTGCAGGCTGGCACGGGCATACTGATTGTTTCTTCCATCGCTTTACTTGCTGCCGCAGTAACAGCAATATTGGTACCCACAATGCCGCTTATTGTTATTTTTATTTGCCTGGCGTGCGTTGCCGTCGGGTTGATCACCCATGTAGTGCCAAAAATCGTTGCCAATGGAAGGCGTGAAATGGCAGAAAACACTGAAGAGAATAATGAGTCGATTGTAGGAGGTAGAACACCAAATGCCGAAACGAAGCTTAACGGGATGAATAATTCCGTAGAATCCAATTTGAATGATGATTTGACTCCAGGAAATCCAGTAACACCACATGTCGAACTGCAATCCAAAGAGGCGGATAATTCCGCAAAATCCGATTCGATCACCATTGAATGGAGCGGAGGGGAAAATCAAAACACAGGGATCGATGAGTTGAAGTTTGCAGGCTATAAAGGCGCATGTTTTCCTGGTAGAGGTTGGATTAATACAGGCATAATCCTTATATCAAGCAAGGGTACGCGAATCACTTTAACGATTGATAAATTAGACAAAGATAAATTGCCAAAAATTCAAGTTAAGTGCCTGACATGGTCAATAAATAGGTCAGTTGAAGTAAGATTCGATAGTCTCAATAATGTGCCTTTTAGCGAGTATTCCGAAATATTCGATGGCATTTTTCAACCGGAAGTTTTGCTGCTTAATTATATGGTGGAAGGTAATGATGTACTTTCTGGTATGTGTAATCATAAATGGGAAAAATTGCGCGCAGTTTCCATTGAGAGTCATTACACCGGCATGGATAAATTCGAGAAAAACTTATGTGATTTAATGAAAAGCAATTGCGGTGTGTGCGTTTTCCCCGGATATGACATGCGTGGGGATCAAAGGTGGTATACTGAAACACTCAAAAAGACCATGGACGAGACAGGCGGAAAACTCATGTGCATCTGTGCGGACCAAGAGGAGCAAGAGAAAATATTGGCCAATGGCAATTGGAAGGCAGAAGCCTTTGAAATCATAGATATGTCGCTGGACATGAATGCTGATTTTGACGAAAACAAAAAGCCAAAAGCCGAAGCGAAGTTCAAAAAGCCAACCAGTTAGCGATAAGTGAGAATAAGCCCCTCAATGAGCTTGGACCAGCCGTCGACGAGGACGAAGAGCATCAGCTTGAACGGCAGTGAAATGGTCATTGGTGACATCATCATCATTCCAAGGGCCATGAGGATGTTCGAAACAACGATGTCGACGGTAATAAATGGCAGAAACAGCAGCACGCCAATTTGAAATGCCGTTGTCAACTCTGTTACCGTAAATGCGGGGACAAGGATGAGAAAGTCCGTCGATTTTATCTTGGCCGCTTCATCCGCTGGCCAGAGACGCTTGGCAGTTTGAACAAAGAATGTGCGATTTGCGGGATTCGTATGCTTGTAGAGAAATTGTCGCAGCGGCTCGCCCACTGACGACAAAAAAGTGGGCAATTCATTCATTTTTTCCATGGAAAAGCTCTGCTCAGATGCAATGGCAACGGTCTTTTTGGCAACGGGTGCCATGACGTACATGCTTACTATGAGAGCCAAACCATTGAGGACGAGATTTGGCGGAACTTGCTGTGTCCCAAGGGCATTGCGTACGAGGCCCAAAACAATTACCAGCTTAACAAAGGAGGTAATCATGAGCAGGAAGAATGGGGCAACTCCGAGAACGGATAGCACCAATATGACCGTAATGGGATCATATGTAAAAAACGTTGAACTAGTATCCATTGCTAACTCTTTCCGCTGCCAGGTCTGTCAATTTGCAGCATCCCCAAACAACTCATCAATTTGCACACCCAGATGGTCCTTAATTTTCACCAAGCGGCCACGGCCAACGAGGCGGCCACTGGAGCGTATGTTGATGTACTCATTGGATGCACGATTGATATCTAGGACATAGCCATTTTTCATGCTCTCTAAGTCTTTGAGGGACAATGTGACATCGCCAACGTCAAAGGTCAATTCGACCTCTATATTTCCGATGTCCACACCTCCGCCATCAGTCGCAGCCTTGCGATTTGATGCTGCAAATGTTGCCTCCTCGCGTAACTTTTCTGACTTTTCCTCCACGGGCCGCAGGACTTCTCCATTTGGCAACTCTCCAAGGACATGGGTGTTTTCCCCATTGGAGGCATTGTCAGCATCCACGGGCTGATCCTTTTCGGCAACGGCGGTGTCAGCGTTTTCTTCACCGGTTTCCACTTCGTGACCTTCCTCCTCAGCTTCCACTTCGGGTCCTTCTTGCTCGGCTTCTGCTTTGTGCTCTTCTTGTTCGGCTTCTACCTCGTGCGCTTCCGTTCCTTGTGCAGCGACGGCGGGGGGCACACTACCATCTACGTGTCCGTCTTTGCCATCTGCGTCTTCCTCTTCATCATCATCGCTGTCATCATCCTCCGACTCTTCGTCGAAATCCTCATCTTCCGTTTCCGATGCATCATCTTCGAGCTCCTCATCGCCCTTTTTCTTTTCTTTGTCGTCCATAGTAAAATTCCATGTAAATTGTTAGTAATCATCGCCCATTTGCGCAGATCTGTGCGACGGTTATCTTAGAAGAGTCCCCTTTGCATTCCAGCGTAAATGGCCTGGGCCCATAGATAAATATTTTTCCTGCCTCTACGTCGCCGGAATTGGGAAGAAAAATTACATCTCCCTGGCGCAATGAGGCCAATTCTCTACCAAAAATGGTTATCTTTGCAATCACACACCGGCATGCGGGAAGAAAATGGGTGCAGCGGCGAAGAATGGCAACGGGCCTATTTCTTAGCAAATTAGCGAGCATGACGATGAGACCTGCATCGAGGAAGAGGTTGGCCGTGAAAACCAGATTTACCGGATTTCCCTCGTGCGGGTTCCCGTCGTACATGCAAAGGTGAATGGAAAATGCATTGGCGATGTTGGGATCCTTCGGCCCCTTTATTCGAAGATTCACCGAGGAGCCCAGCAGCACCGAAAGTTGCTTTAGGAGCGAGTCAGATAGAGCACGAAATAGCATTTCCTGAGCCGGCTTAGGATAGGAAGAAATGGCAAGTGAGGCAAAGTTTGCATTGAAAATACTCAGCGAATTCAGCGACTCAATGGCTATGATTCCCTGTCCATTTTCCGCCGTGAGCAAAAGTTGCATTCTCGGATCATTCTTTACCCTAATCGTTGGATGTAGGGTAAAAAAATACCGCTTTCCCTCAATTTCTGCCGAAAGGACGCGGGCTCTGTAGAATAATTCATTCTCAATTTCCAGAGAATCCGCATCCTTCAATTTGCCGGTGAGCTTTTCCACTGCCAATGTCACCCTTCGCGTGGAATTGGCTGGATTCTTCGCCCTGCGTACCGGTGCCCGGGAAGTGCTCCTAGTTTTCTTTTCCTGAATCTTACTGTCCAAAGCAAATCTCTCCCGCTAGATGAGTAATAAATCTACTGTGATTTTTCCTCGCCCCCCGACTCATCCTGGGAAGCAAAGCCACTGTTTCCTTTGGATCGCCCATCCCCGTCGCCATTGGTAAGCTCCTCATCGTCTCCTCCGGATCGCAACTCCTTCACTGCAATTGTGATGTTGGCAATGTCAAGGCGCTGCTCCAGATTACCCACAAGTATACCTTGATGCAACTGAATTAATTGAGTCATTTCCAAAGCCGGCGTGGTGAAAATAATGCGCAGGGAATCTCCATCGCGAAAAAGCTGTACTCCCGTTCCATCGAGGATGCAATCTTTGAGTTGAAATTTTACATCCTGTCCGCTGGCTAAGGCTGCCTCATTGATGAGAACTTGATCTACGATGCGATCAACCACATCGTAGAGTCCAAATCTTGCCGATATGGTAGAAACTGGCGTTGCCACAGAAGTTGACGGGAAAAATAGAAGGGTGAAAATAAAAAGAACTGGCAAAAAGGATGCAGCGGATTCATCGCCAAGCGTACCAGCATCTTCCATGCTCTCAAGAAATCGTACCAACTCATCGATGTCGATGTCTTCTAGTGATTCCGGCAATTCACTCTGCGGAGTTTCGCGAATGAGTGCTATGAGATCTGCCGTTGATGGAAATAGATCATCCTCCCCTTCCGATGCCTCTGATCCATCGCTGTCATCCTCGGCATCAATTGGAAATTCATCCTCAATTCCGATCTCAAAGGCCCCGTAGGTCATTTTGATCTCTCCCTTGTTTCCACTGCTCGATAGCATGGCGTAGAGGGATGAGAAAAATCCATTTTCCCCCCGACTGTTGTTATGTTCCCCTAGATTCCTCTCTCCTTGCAGAGTTTTTTGAAAGTGATCGACGTCATCCGGAGATGCTTCATTGCGAGGCATCACGTCCGTAAAGTGCGATCCACTTCCAATTTCCGTTTCCCGGGAAACGCTGCTCCCAATTTTATTTTCTATGTCATTTCTCATTAGATTTCCTTTTTTATTTGATAGTCACTTAGTCCTCACTCGGCTCGGCCGATGGATCCTTCTGTCCACTGGTACGAACGGATTCTTCCAGTTCTTTATCACTGTTAAACTCCTCCAAAATGCGCTGTTCATCCAGCCAATCCACTTTGTGTGCCTCCAATTTCTCCAAATTACGGTGGGCCATCCGCACCTCTTCCTGTTTCTTTTTCACCTGATCTTCAGCCTTTCTTACATCTTCTTCCGCATCCGCAACGCGCTTGATATAGTCCGCCGTTCGCCCGCGTAATAGTTTGATATTAATGGACAAATCGTCAACCGATCCCTTGCGCACTGTCTTTGCCAGCACCTGATCATACTGCCGATCAATTTCATCTTCAACCCATTTTTCATAATCTTTCAATTCTTTTTTGCGTTCTTCCACTCTTTTCTTTGCTTCCACCACCAAATCCTTTGCCTTCATCAGTTCCCGCTCGGCACGGTCCTTGCGAAGTTCCCGGACACGCATGAGATCTGATAGAATATATTTCATGGGAAAGAAATGTTTCTTTTTTAAGTATTTGGACATAATTTTGCTTTTTTATAGCCCAACCACCTGTTGCAACTTCTTTATGGTTTGCTCGAAATTGTCTTTTTCCTGCAAACCTTGCCGTAGGAATCCATTGATCTCGTCGATGCGATCGATGGCCTCGTCCGTCACCTGGTCATTGCCACGCTTGTATTCACCAATGCGGAGGAGGAGTTCTACTTCCTGATATTTGGCCAGCATGGTGCGCAATTTTCCCGCCGCCTTGCGGTGTTCCGACGAAACGATTGCAGTCATCACGCGGCTCACGCTGGCCAGCACGTCGATGGCGGGATAGTGATTAGCCGCTCCAAGTTTCCGGGAAAGTACGATGTGGCCGTCGAGGATTGAGCGAGTTTCATCGGCGATTGGCTCTGTCATGTCGTCGCCTTCGACGAGGACCGTGTAGAGGGCCGTTATGGATCCCTTTTCCGATTGGCCCGCCCGCTCCATTAACTTTGGCAGAGTGGCAAATACCGACGGAGGAAATCCGCGGCGCGTAGGTGGCTCGCCGGCCGCCAGACCGATTTCGCGGAGTGCGCGGGCAAAGCGCGTTACCGAGTCCATAAGCAGAAGAACTTTTTTATTTTGGTCGCGGAAGTACTCGGCGATGGCCGTCGCCACGTAGCTGGCTTTGAGCCGCTCCATTGGGGTACGGTCGGACGTCGAGATGACAAGCACCGTCCGCTTCATTCCTTCTTCGCCCAGGTCTTTCTCTATGAATTCACGGACCTCGCGGCCGCGTTCACCGACGAGCGCGAGGACGTTGATATCGGCCGTTGTTCCCCTGATAATCTGCCCAAGAATGGTGCTTTTACCTCCGCCGGCCGCCGCAAAAATCCCCATGCGCTGGCCTTCGCCGCAGGTAAGCAGACCATCCAGGGCCCGCACACCTAGGGAAAGTGGCTTATCGATGGGACTGCGCGTCAGTGGATTGGGAGGATCCGCATAGACCGGATAGTACTTGCTCACCTTCAGTGGTCCCTTCGTCGCGGTGTCAATGGGATTGCCCAATCCGTCGAGGGTGCGGCCGATGAGTTCCTCGCCCACGGGCACCATGTGCACTTGCCCGAGTGGAATAACCTCCGTTGACGCGGAAATTCCCGTCAGGTCCCCCAGGGGCGTGAGCAGGGCAGCATCCTTGGAAAATCCAACGACCTCCGCCATGAGTTCATCCTCTTCCCAAGGAGTTTTGAGACGGCACAGCTCTCCAATTTTAACGGAGGGAACGGATGCCTTGATGATGGTGCCAACGACCTGTAAAACACGTCCCTTGACTTCCACGAGGTTCGCATCGCGAATTTCGAGATCGAAAATTTCCTGCGGCAAATGAAGCGTTTGCTGAGCCATGAATCGACGCTAGGATTTATTTGCGCGCGGAGCAAGATAGAATTGTGACTTATATTAAAATTTTTTTATTTGCTTCATTTCCCACGGTGAACGCACCGGATTTGCCATCCAGGAATTTAAAAGCAAAAGCGTAAACATCCCATTGTCGGAAAGCACCACTCCGCCGCCACTAGTAAAGAATTTAAAAAGCTGCAGTGGCGGGATGGACGGGACTCGAACCCGCGACCTTCGGCGTGACAAGCCGACGTTCTAGCCAACTGAACTACCACCCCTTGCCGTCGCACACCGGTCTATGCACTTCGGCCGTGGCGTCAACGTAAAAATTTGAAAAATTTTTCGCACAGGTGCTTTATCGCTGAAAAATGCCGCAAATGTGCCCAATTTCAACGGCCAATATGCAGAGAAATCCGGCCAGATAGACGCTGCTTTGCCATCTTATTCCACGGTACTTTAGAAGAACCACCATGGGCAATATGCCGCCGATGAGGTTTAAAAAAATTCCCCCGGCCATCTCCAGCGTGGAAATAAAAAGATTGGGCCAGTACACGGCAATGAGCAGTGGAAGTAGGACGGCAAAAAATACGGTTAAGTTTCCCCCGCAGCGCCGAGATTTTTGCGCAGTATCATCCAGGGCATGGCTAAATGTCATCGTTACGCCGAGGAGGGAGCTGCCGATGGCGAAGAAGGAGAAGCTTTCTCCGAGGATGGAGAAAACGGGAGCGCAAAGGTATTCTCGAAATAGAAGAAATACCGGTAGCCCGCGCGCGGCGCCCTCCGCCAGCGCATCGAATGACAGGACGCGGTAGGCGATGAAAAGAATGGCCAAGTTGAAAATTAGGGGGAAAAATGTGCCCCAAATGAGCGCATGCCGAATGTCCCTTCGATGGAACTGCAGTCGGTGGCATACGATAGGAATGGCCGCTTGGAATCCATAGCTGCAAAAAATAATGGGAAGCCCGCCGTAGATGCAGTGCCAATTGGCGCCCTGTGCCGCGCCGTCACCGCCGTAGAAAAGCGTGGCGAAAATAAGACCGAAAAATGAAATAAATAGTCCAAATACGAGCAGGTTAATCAGCTTACCCATCTGGCTTGTCCGTCGGCGCAAAAGAAAAAGAATCAATCCAACGCTTCCAACGGTAAATGGTCCGGCGAGGTGGTAGGCGGCGAATAGGGATCGCATGCCGGACCAATAGGCAACGAGGAGGCAAAAAAATAGGGTAAAGTAGGCGATGGAAAAAATTCCAAAGCCTACTTTTCCCAGGTGGCGGCGGAAAAATACTGGCAAGTCCGTGGAGGGAGGGTCGCAGAAGAAATGTGTGAATGCAATGCCGGAACCCAGCATGAGGAAGTAGAGGATAATGCAGGCCACGGCGGAAGGAAAAAATCCACTACTTCCCATAGCAATGGGCAATCCAAGGACGCCGGCGCCAATGGCATTCCCGGCGATAAATAGGGCGCAGCTGCCCACGGCTCCACTTCTTTTTCTGCGGTACAACATTTTTTTATCCTTTTTTATTTTCCAATAATTTTCCATCGGCCACAGCGCATTGGCATAGCCGAGATTACTTCTGCGGCCAGCTGTGGCCAGAGGCAGCGCCAATTTCCATCGACGGCTCTCCGCAGCATCTGCCCAATGAATTTACCATGGCAAGAAAATTTCATTCCATCGGCCGTGAAGTTTTCCAAGAAGCGGGATGAATTGTCGCAAAGGATATGGCTCAGGCGGTTACTTCTCAAAAATATTTCTAAAAAGTGGGATATATTTCGCTAATTTCCGTATGAATTCAAAGCTACAGTAAATTTCTTAACAAATGTAAAAAAGTGTTGATTTTTTATTTTTCCGTGCATAGCCAGGTATCCGCCATGGATGTAACATATGTGAAAATCAATGATAATTTAAAATTCGAAGGCCCGACTTTGACTTCAGCCGACATCAACGATGAAAAAAAAGTATCGCTTATGATTCCGAAAGCCTTTTCCGGAAGCAATTCAACGAGTAAAGCTAGCGAAGGCAAGGAAGAGGAAGTGACAGCAATTGACTTCTTAGTTTCTAAGACCGGAGATTGCTACGTGAAAAAAGAAGCAAATAGCGACAATTGTACGAAAAATTGTCTTTTCGTAATTGCCTGCGCGCTTCTGCGAATGGGTTTCAGTTCTCACCAAATTAATCGCATACTGGCGATGATTGCCGAAAATCCCGACGCATTCCACGGCTACACTTCAAGCGGAGAACACTTTACGGCGGACATAGACATCAAGGATTTTACTAAAATTTTTGAATTCACTTGCATTCAATTCGCAAATGTATCTACTGGAGCTAAATCTGCGCGATACGCCGCAAGAGACGTGGAGGATGCTAAAAAAGTCGCCGAGGAAGTCAACTCAACTGGTGAAAAAATTGCCTTTGAATTTGAATCTCCAAGAGGAGCGGCAGTCGTTGACATTGCAGCCAAACCGATGCCATGGCCAGTAAAACTATACCGTGTAATTTCTGGTGCACTTCTATCGGCGGGAATTGGATCAATAATTGCTTCCGTAACAATCATTGTGCAAACAATTGTATCCGGGAGCGGAGTGGGCATCTCCGCATTGGTCGGAATATTTACGCCGCTCGGTTTAGGCATAGTGTTTCTATTCATCGGCGTAGTCGTTTATTGGATTAGCACCTGAAATTGGAGTTTCCTCAAAGGTAAGGCACTGCTTTTCAAATCATCTGGTTGAGATGATGGGTGCGCACAGGAGTAGGAGCGCGTTTAACGGCCACGGCGCAAACGCATGGTGCGGCAGTCGCGCGGCGAACTGCCGTTGGGTTTTTCTAATTGTTGAAATTGCCAATGTTTGCCAGCTTCTCAATTTTCACTGGATGTTCGCAAAATTTTGTTGACAACCGGGTGATATTTCATGTGATGCTCTGTGTAATTATGTTGGATGTAGGAGCAGTTGGCCAGGGGAATGAGGAGCTCTCCGGTGTTGGCAGTACCAAATCCACTGAGAAACCAGCAGTAACATCCGCTGACACTTTAAATTTCACGAAAGCAGCGCTACAGACGCCATTTACTACTGAACCTGCCGAGGGATTGACGGGCGAGGGAAAAAAGCAGAGGGAAGAAGATACAAAAAACGCAAGTAAATTAAAGGGGTACATTGAAGATAAATTAGCGAGTGGAATTGGAAATTTCGAAGCAGCGGCAAATGTATTGGTGCAATCTAGCTTTGATCTCCAAGTCAAAGCAATGGCCCTTGACATGCTCGCTTCCGACAAAAATATCTTGGCGATTGCGATGAAAATGCGGCCATGGACCATGGCATACATTTTAAATACAAATGCCAAAGTTGCGAAAAAAGCTCTAAGTGCGCTGATTCAAGATGGAGCGATGGAACAAGCTGTCGGCATTCTGGAGCAAATGAATTGCAGAAAAGCCGCGGAAGCGCTGCGCGGGGTGAAAGATGATGTCATTTTGACAATCGCGATGAAAATGCGGCCTTGGCACATGGCGAATATTTTAAGTGCAAGTGTCGACCTTGCGAAAAAAGCTCTAAGTGCACTATTTCAAGATGGAACGACAGAACAAGCTGCCCACATTTTGGAGCAAATGAATGGTGGAAAAGCCGCAGAAGCGCTGCTTGGAATGGAAGATGCTGCCATCGTGGCAATTGCGATGCAAATGGATTCCCTGGCCATGGCAGATATTTTAGAAGTAAATGACCAAGCTGCGGAAAAAATTCTACTTGCATTGTGCGTAAAAGGAGAAGCAGAAGAGGAAAATTGGAAAAATCAAATGCAACAAACTGCTGAAATTTTCCAAAACATGGAAGGGAGAGAAAAATTTTTGAACAATACGCCGTTATGCCAATATAGAGATATACTATTAAAAGCTATTCCTGTGAAAAATCGCGTAGCAAATGATAACGCTAATCGCTTGCATGGTATCGATAAGCAAACGAAAAATGGCGAAAACAATGGAAAAATTCAACCGGAAACAAATAGCACGGCATCCCTTGAGTCCGACGAAAATCCAATGTCGGCGAAGACGGAAAAATCGTTCTTTTTCAGTGTGTGGCTCAGGATGATTACTGCGACAGTTGGCTTCGGTGCACTCGCTGGAATTGTGGCTATTATTGCGCTGGAAGTTGCTGTCACCGTCATTTCTCTAATCCTCGTTGCCCTAGTCCTTGTTGCCATCGCCGTCGAATGCGCCAGTTTTGCCCTTGAAAAGCGCGAAAGTAACTCCGATGACGCTGCGAAATAGTGTCCATGGGAAATGTTGAAATTGCCGATGTCCGCCAGCTTTTAAGCTTTCAGTGGATATTTTCAAAAATTTGTTGACAATCGGATGATATTCCATGTAGTGTCTTGCATGGTTATATCGAGCGTGAGCGCAGAAGAAATTGGCCCAAAAAGCACGGAGGTTTCCAATGCTACCAGGGATGAATCTACTGATCGCTCAGCGGCAACATCCGCTGGCGTTTTAAATCCCACGCAAACAGCGCCGCAAACGCCATTTATTACTGAACCTGTCGATGGATTGACGGACGAGAAGAGAAGCAGCAGGAAAAAAAATTAAATAAAGTAAATCGGCCGATCGCAAAAATCATTTTTTGAGATTGCCGATTTACCATGGACCAATGCGCGTTCTTTTGGAAGGATTTTTTCCGAAACTGCCACACTATACCGCAATTATGAAACGTTTGCCAAAAATTTGGTTTATTTTGGAAGACGCACTTTGTTGGAAGCCAGTCCAAGGAAATTTTATTATCGACTCTACGCCGATAAAACTATGTTTGCAAGTTCGCGCTAATGTCTTTAAGACAATGCGTGAAGCCGTGGGAAAAGCTGTTAGTTCTACTAAAAACCATTTCCGGATTTAAAGTCCATATCACGACTAATGCTGAAGGTACGATTGCCACAAATTTTTGCTATTCAAACGGATCCGCCCATGACATTTGCTTCCTAGAAAAACTGCTCGCAAACTGCACTGGCACAGCAATCGGCGACAGTGGCTACGTTTCCAACGATAGGGCTAAACGACTAATGGAACATGGTTTAAGATTCATTGCTAAGAAAAGAAAAAACATGAAAATACAGAACACTGCCGAGGAAAAGCAGCAACTGAGAATTCGTTCTCGCATCG
>JAIRXK010000023.1 GCA_031268315.1 Puniceicoccales bacterium
AAAAATAAAATATTTAAAAAAAATTTAAATCGGTAAATTTTAAAAATAAAAACAATATAAATAAATAAACATGCGTTAATTTAATTTTGATCAAAAAAAAAAAAAAACAGCTTATAAAAAAGAAATATTCCAAAAAAAAAAATAAAAAAATTAAATAAATAAAAAAAAATAAAATAATCCGGAAATTCATCATTATCTTCACTATCTTTCTTTTTCTCTTGGGAAGACTCTTCCTCATCATCCTTGTTTCTCTCTTCTTCCTCTTCCTCTTCCTCATCTACTTCCTCTTTCTCTTCCTCTTCCTCTTCCTCTTCCTCTTCCTCTTCATTACTTTGATTATTGTTGTATGGAAGACGAAGCGTTGCAAGTTCGTATTGATTCGCGTGCGCATTGAAGTACCGCATGTGCGTAATGGGAGCAGTAATTTCGTAAGTATCGTTCAGCCAAATAAAAAAGCTTTCGACCCCTTCAATGGCATTGTCAATGGGCACGCCTGAGAAAAATGCCCCTAAATCCATAAGCATTGAAAAATTACACATATAGGCCGTCCAGGCATCATTGACATCGTCGGCGGTGTCGGATGAGGGCTGATCATTGGTGAGGCACTTCCAGACACGTATGGCCCACCTGCGAAGGAAGTGGCCCACCGGATTAAGGCTAATTGCTATATTCTCTTCAGTATCGATGCCGGAAGTGTCGAGATCAATGGATTCAAAGTAGGAGGATGGAAAAGCATGAATGATGGATTTCGAATTGACGCAGTCCGATTGCAATTTTGCGACGATGCGTCCCAATTCGCCCCGGTGTGCAATATTCGTTTGCAGAATTTTTTCGGAAAATGAACTTTGATTGAGCGGTGTTCCGGTAAATGTCATTAGCACCGAGTCCATCATATCTACGAGGGCGGCCGTAATGGTTTGCATGGAATTGCTGTTCCATTGACCTGCATGTTTCATAAAAAAGAAACTTTTTATCCAGGAGCTGGCCAACGCAGGATTTTCTAGGGGCGTTACATTATTCATTATCCAACGTACCATTTCAGAATTTACCACTTTACCACCCGATGGGCCATTTTTTCCACCTTCTACGCGGACTGCATTCGAAAGCGTCATGCTTGCTCCGCTGGCATAGGACTGATCTTTGATCAGCGCCCGAAACTCCGTTCCGGCCATCGTTGAGTTAAAGCTAATCAATTTGGCACTTTTTGCATTTCGTCGCAGCTCTTCTTCCGCGTTGGCATGGAGGGATAGTATGAAGGATTCGATGGTATCCCTGCTAAATCCTTGACCGATGAATGCAAGGGCGGTCATAACCAGTGTGATGCGTGGATTTTGAAATCTATTTTGCGTCGGTTGCATGCTGGTATAGGGAACGGCTATGAACTGTTCATCTTTTGGAAATCCATAGTGGCTACCTAGATCTTTTTTAAGGGCATTTGGCAAAATTTCTGTGAGAATTACCCGGGATAGACAAAATTTTCCGTATGCTTCGTCCGTGAGCGAGGCTTTCAATTTTTGTAAAATTTCTTCTAGTGTTTTTTCATCGCCGGCGATTGATCCCTTTGCCAAGTCCTGCTCCATTTTGCCAATCATAAAATTTACCAATAGATTGAATTGCTCTACGCTAATTTCAAATTTACTAGCACTGGAAAGTTGCGTGGAATTATCCGGAGATTCTACAGGTATTTTAGCATCCAGAGAGCCAGTTGAAACTTTGCTATCATCCTTCGCTTTCAGTGCAGTAGTCGGAGCAGCTGCAATTATAAATTTGGTGTTTTTATCTTTAAGTGAATCTGGAATCAATATTTCTGTTCGTAAAATTCCATTTGCCGTGTCACGCATGAAAACTAATAGGGCCTTCGCGCTGAGCTTCGATTGCTGATTTAATGAGATTATTTTGCGCAAGTGCTGTGGCACGCGGGAGAAAATGACGTTTACCATGAACGCAACCTCCCATTCGGGCAAAGATTGCTGCTCGCCGCATTGGATTTCATGCACAAACATTTCCTGGGTATTTTGCACGATGTGAACTTCATCCATAATGGGATAAAATCGCGCCATGATTTTATAAAATTGATTATATAGTTGGCGGTATTTTTCCCTTTTATCTTCTTCCTTACCTCCAATTTCCCAGGCGATGGTACGCATGACCGTTTTCCATCTCATTAGTTCATTGGACGGAACAACGGGAATGGCGTAGCGATTAAGAAAAATGCGATTAAATTCATGAATGCAACATTCTAAGCCATCAGCCGTAGAAACGTCCGCACTTATGTGGCGAATATCGACCTTAAAGTTTGTTAAAATTTCCGTGAGTTCATTTACGATATTTCTCTCCTGCGTACTGTGCGGAACAATAAAGGGGAAGGGAATAGACGGAGTAAACAGTGAAATGATCAATAGGAGCGGGGTTATCACTTTAGTTTTTCCGCTTCCCATTAGTAAATTGCTAATGACGCCGGATTTGCCTTTCGTGTGGAATGCCTTTAGGATTTCTTTGACTTCATCAATTTGCATCTGGTTTGGACGTATCCGCGTTACATACTCAAAAACAAGCGAAAAATGCAGTGTTAAAAATTCACAATGCTCTTCTAAATTTACTTTTCTTATTCCTGGATTGCTGATTTCCGAAAAGTACTCATTCGGGAGGATTGAGGACATGCCTCCGCCGTTAACACTGCGCAAAATAGGGAGTAAGTTATTCCAATTTTCGCGAATGCAATCTAGTATTTTATCGCAATCTTCATTTTGCGTGGAATTTTCATCATAATTTTTAATCGAATGTAGCATTAATTCCACTTCTTTTATGATTTTCTTCGCGGTTCTTAGTGCAATTACATTCCGCATATATTGGCCAATTCCATAAATTAAATTATCCGTATTCGCTGTAGAGAAATTTGGATAATTCTTAAGTAAATAACTATTTATTAATTCTGAATCGCCGCCAATTGCAGCGCAGTATATCGAACGGAATATGCCAGGAAACGTTTGCCGCTTTTTCCCTTCGATGAGCCATATTGCATCGGAAATTTTACAGGCATCGCCGTTGAGCATTTCCACTACGTCTTTGGCGAACTTACTGACATTGTTGGTGGCGATTTTTTCGTGGTTGCGTACGGTCTCGAGTAGTTCAGTAAAAAAGCCAGTTTTCTCTTGAAACGGTGGAGCAATAAAGTTCATTTGAATAAATGGATCGGCATGTTCCGCCGCTAGTTTTTCCGCCCCCACCTTGGATTCGCTTTCAATAAAGTTTTGAATGTTAAATTCTTCGTCATTTTTTGCGTCGTTCGAATCCGTATTTCTGTAGATTGAAGTATAGATATTCCGCTCAGATGCCGTATCCGCGGTTTTGCATTTTAATTTCTCCTTAATATAATCATGTAAGTCTTTTTCAATGGTGAAGAATTTCAAATCAGCTTTGAGGGAACTGCGGCTGCCGCCATAGGAAATTCTTCTTTCATTTTTTGCAGTTTCATTTTCTATTTCTTGAAGTATGACATTTCTGCGATTTTCGAGAAAATTTTGATTTATGGTTATTGAATAGGAGGTGCTGCTTGCTTTATTGATTTTATCAATGACATTCAAAATGACATATTTACTATCTCTATCTAGTGTAATGAACCCTTTTTCAATTCTATTATATATACTATAATACTGCTGACGAAAACTCCCTTTCAAATGCCCAATAGTTGAGCCACAATTTTCGACTTTAATGAGATAAACCATCATAGCCATAAATAATTTGTATCTATTTTTTGATGCATCGCATTGGGTGCTATTAATGCTTTTTCCATCACAATCAACAACAGTAAATATTTTTTCTATTTCCCTGTATGTGTAACTATTTATCGGAATATTTGGATCAATCATTTCTATGTAATTAATTGCTTCATCATATCTCGCTTGTGCAGAAAAAATATAGGCCGTGCGAAGCAATGCTAATGGGCCAATTGGGCGGAGTACTATGGGAGAGAACGCCTCATATGGATCATATATTAAGTCAACCCTTGCAAATGCATTCATTTTTTCATTTCCAACTCCCGATTCCACGTAATCGAGTATTGGATTGCTGACGCCAAAGACATCGTTGGTGTTATCTGCTAGGCATTCAATGATTACCGATGGAATAATGTAGTGGTAGACTTTTTTCCCATCGGAACTGCCCGAATCATTGTCGCAGCATAGGTAATACAAGGTAAACATTCCGAACGGGTTGAAACTCTTATAAACGCAATCATCCGTTGAATCAGATTGCGAATTGCTCTCACTCTTTTCCACATCAAACGGGAAGAGAGATTTTTGAAGAGTTGTTGGATCGGCTTGACTTTGTCTAAAATAGAGGCCATATTGGTCTATGTACGGAATTAGCGCCTCCGATACTGTTTGAAAGCATGAATGATCAAACGCAATTTGCCAATCTGGATTCTTTTCATCTCCAAAATTTTCGAAATAAATGGGATCTTCCGATAGGCGTCCCACGGAATCCATTAACTTGCCCGCTGGATGGTAAATTACTTTAGGAAAATCAAAGAAGTTTAAACTCGGATACTCACTTTTATTGGCGTGACGGCCGCACATTGATCTAGGTCTACAGAGTATATGGTCTGCAGAGTAGTTCCGAGTAGTATGACGCGTAGATAAGAATTCGCATTGATCTCGGTGGTCGCACTTCGGTGCAATGTAAGCACTTTTAGTTTCCAATGTAGGCACGCCGATAGTGCTAATTGCCGGATTTCGATTAGAAGGCAAATCTATATTTGGCGGAGCCAATGAAATGAGATAATCACTTGCCCATGGTTCATTCGGTCGCACAACCAATGAAGCATAGGAATAGCGAAATGTTATGGTGTAGTTTTCATAGAGAATATTTTTCGTTTTTGAATCAAGAATGAGTATTACTCCTTCGCAGTTTATAAGTAAGTGAAAGTCATTGGTCAAAAAGCATGGATTTATATCGCTTAAAAATTCATATCCGGACCATTTTACTTGATCGAGTGAAATGTATAAGTAAGGATAATCGCTGCCATATGGAGTTACATATATATCGATACCCAATTTGCATGGATAGATGTGCACTCTTCCTAGAATGGGATCCAAAAAGATGAAGCATTTATTCGCAACATCAAAGTGCACTAAATTCTTATTATGCGAAAAAAGTTTTTTAAAATCACTATTTTCCAAAAAAGATGCATGGGGGCAGGTTGCAATTATTTTTTCATCTGCAATTTCTTTATTTTCTGATTCGGTTTCAATTTGTATACTTCCATCAATAGCGCTAACAATGAATTTATATTCAAAACGTTCATCATGTCGGGTGCAGTATCTGTCAGTGTCGCAGTGTAGACTTGCCGTCTCAATGATCGCCGTTGTCGTCCAGGAAATTTCATAGCTCCATCCAGCAGTGATGGCCGTCTTCTTTCCTGCTTTTCCATTGGGTTGTTCATTTATGGCAAGTAATTGTTTCCCGAGTTTATTGATTTCACATCGCTCATGTAACTCCATTGCTTTCACTAAATTTTCCGCAGTTTCAAGTCCAAAGAGTTCCCACTGAATGTGCCCAGCGCTAGAATCTTCACATTCATTTTGCCACTTGTTAACGGTTTCCCAATAAGCAGTTACGCTACGACCATAATTTTCAAGCATTTTTAAAGTGTGC
The DNA here is from genome assembly GCA_031268315.1 of Puniceicoccales bacterium. Lineage (GTDB taxonomy): Bacteria > Verrucomicrobiota > Verrucomicrobiia > Opitutales > JAIRLM01 > JAIRXK01. The sequence goes on from JAIRXK010000023.1 coordinate 5,656, forward strand.
GAAGTAAATGAGCAATCGTCAATTGAACGCACTCTATAGTTTGCGTATATCAACGCGGCATAGAGATTTGCCGGTATTACTTTCTTTAAATTACTATAAACCGAGAGAAGGTTAAGGAGGCATTCCAGTATTGTGAGATAGTAGAAATCTACATCTCGCGCAGCGGCATTGCTATACACATGTTCTTCCGCTTCCTTCCGCTTCGCATCTAATTCGTTATACTGATTGGTGAGATTTTTTTCAATTTTTTCAAGCAGAAATCTTTTTTCTTCCGATAAACTTAAAATTATGTTGCTGTATATAAGTGAACTGATGTGGTAAGCTGCGCACAGCTTTCGCACATTTTGCGTTTCATTCTCCGCATCGTAAAGAAAATTCATACAATAGCCTTGGTAAAATTTATCTAAGCATAGCAGCGTTTCGTTGGGATACGCTTGAATGTACTCAGTATATGTGCTTGCATATTTTTCCATCATCCCGGGTGAAATCAATCCTTTAGCGGAATCAGTGAATAGTAACAGTTCAACGTAGCAAAATTGGAAAAATTCATTTCTTATGTTGGTGTTTTGATCATTTTGCGTACTATGAGGGCTATAAGCATTAAATAAATTAGAATGTTCCAATGTGTAAGCGAGGAGGAATTCGAGGGCATTTTCCTGCTTTGCCTACGATGCAATCGTTGCCACTCCCCAAGACGATGAAAACGTTGCAATGCCGTCAATTGAAAATTTTCCGCCATTTAGTTCGTTTAGGAATGAATTGCGCCATCCTCTTGATATTAAAACATTTGGACCGGCTCGCGTTACATTGAGTTGATGCACGTCATACAGGCAATAAAGAAGCCTATTGCTTTGTCTTAATGGCGTAATGTCTCTCTCGCTTTTTTTGACCATGAATTTATTAAATTCCTCTGCATATTGTCCTAATTTTACCATGCGCGATTGGCTAAGTTTGCCAAAGAAATCCCCCATTTTTCCTGAAGTCTCCTTCTGTGGGGAGATGCACTTTGCAATTGTGTCAATCGGAGAGTTATCCGTATATGCTATTAGGTGTTTCCAGAAATTTAAGTTTGTAGTTGTTTTTCTAAGGGTATTTTTAAGAAATGCATCACTATTAGGATTTTCGGAAAGTCCATAGCCGCATAGGACGATAAATCGATCCATCTCAGTAAAGCATGTTTTGAAGTATTTTAATTCAGCATTTAGATAATCTAGCAGGCTATCGCTGTTAAGACATGTGTACGGATACGTTCCATTGTTTACGCCTGCCTTAAGTTCATCCATGAAATCTGAATAATCACGCAATAGCTGACGAATTACGAAATGCTCAGCGATAACCATCTTCTCGTTCGTGGTCTTTCCTTGCTTACTTTTTGCAATAGATTCTTTAATCACCATACCGCAAATAAATAGCGACGCGATTTCGCGAATCACATTACAGAGGTCAAGCGTGAAATTGGCCTCAAGTTGTGAAAAGAAATTATTTTCAAACCTTTCTAATTCGTTCGATGATATATTTTTTATACCATTTAGCATTAAGCCAATATCTTGAAATTTTATTTCAAATTCACCAAATTTATCTATAATTTTGGTGTATGCGCTATTATCGTTCAAATGAGTACATACATCCTTAAATGCGTTTGTTAGGAGATATTCCTCATAAAATCTTAGGTCTTTTTGAAGTGTAGCTCCTCCATTTTTCCCAGCGAAGCAAGTTCGCGAATTTACTCTATTCTTCTTCAATATTCCGTGCCAGAGTAAGGCAGCTAATTGCGATGAGTTGGCAAAGGGATTGCCGCATAGTTTCAATGCTTCTTCGAAGGTTCGACCAGATGGGATGGGTTGGGACTGCGGTGCCGTTGGATTAAGTAAGATGTTTCCTGGCACCTTGCTACCCTGCACGTTCTGTAATGACATGATTGGCCATAATCTAGATAAACTGCGCAAGTTTGCAAGAAAAATTTCCGAAATTTTTCATCCGACGACGTAGACAGACATTTCTAGGAATCCGCGTCCTTCCGCAGCTTGTCCATATCAATGTTTAATGCGTCAACGAGGCCCTGTCGCTCGAAATATCGCTTTGCATAGAAGGCGGTTGTCGCTCCCAGAAGAATGCCCGGAATAAATGGAATGGCATTGCCTCCGGCGCCGCAGATGGCCAGGAGTGGAGCAATGGCGGCGGAGGCGCATGGAATCAGTAAAATGGCCGCGGCGGCAACCAGGGTAAAAATAGCAAAAATTCCAAAAGTGATCATTTGTACCCTTCCAGATTCCACCTCTTCCAGGCACTTTATCGCCGTTGCGGATTCCTGTGCCGAATTGGAATTTGCATTGACATTTTTTTCCACTTGGATGGGTAAATCTTTTATGGTGCGTAATATAAATAGGGATTTACGCCAATCACTTTGCCGGGTGTGGTCATTCCATTTTTTTTGGCCAATGACCATCTGCTTTAATTCTTCGATGCGGGTACTGTTTAGTGCCATGAGGCTATTTTTTTCTATTATCATCCCTGGCAATTTGATAAAGTTGATCGATGGTCAAATGATCATCGAGGGACCATTTGTGAAATTTTGACTTCGAATTGCCTTGCGTAGGGTCTTCCCCCATGGCGCAATGACCTTTCGATGGATTTGAGTCAATGTTTTTAATTTCACCTAAGAGGCCATTGAATTTTATTGTCGAGTTGACCGCCAACGGCGATTCTTTGTTGTCGGGATTGTTAATCGATTGACTTAAGTCCTTCGAAGATGAAACAATGTGCGCTGAAGATGAACTGACGGAGCTTGCATTTTTAGTATTTTCTTGATTCTCATTCGGAGAATTATCGAGTATATCGCTACGAACCGGCAGCGGCGGCGTGGATTCCTTATTGTCGAAATTATCAATTGATTGACTTGAAAGGTCCTGGGGCAAATCAATTTGCATTGTGGGCATTGCGCTGGAGGATATTTGCGAATTTTCACCATTGGCTTTCCCGTCTCCGCTGATGGACTTATTGTGTTCACTGAAACGGTGATCACCATCCACTTTCATTGATACCCTGGCTTCGTTTACTCCCTCCGTGAGAATAAGCTGCTTCAAGTGAAAAATTTGCTCCTCGGAAAGGTTTACTATCGAGTTATTTAAAATGGATAAATCGGCTTTATTACTTTTAAATATTTTGTGGATATAATTAGTGTCATTTTGGAAAGTATTATTCTCAGATATGAAGTTATTTAATAAAGTCATTATTCCATATCGATTGCTTTGAAGTATTTGATCATTTAATTTATGGAAAATAATCTTTACTAGGAATTCGGAAATATTTGTTTGGTCTTTGGCATAGTCAATAAATTCCGCATAAAATTTTTCTTCATATTCAGCTCTAGCAACTTTTGTCCTTTCGGTTGCAGAGAACAGTCCAGGGGCAGCCATTCCTTGTTGGGCGATGGTTGCGAAAAGGTTGAAACTTTTTTCAGAATTGGCGGAATTAAAAAAAACAAATGCAGCCTCACAAAAAATCTTCAATAGGCCAGCTGCATTTAATGCTTTTGATTCATCTTCATTTGCAGCTTCCTTGATTTTACGCCAACCTGTTATCCTATGCGCGATGGTGAATAGCACAAATCCATTTTCCATGGCAAGGAATTTTTTTCTACTTTCGTCATTGCACCGGTCCGTTAAAAAATATGAATCTAAGAAGTGATCATAATGGGAAAAAACGGTTGATTGAGACGGTATGTCCAATGTGTCATATTATTACTATTAATATCAATCTGATCTGACTTGAATTCAATCATTTTTTCCCATAATTCCTTGAGATTAATTGATTTGACGCGAGGAGCTCCCAGGCAAGCGCAATGCCCGATAGCGAAGAGTAGCTGCTGATCACTTAAAACATCTATTTTCATAATTTCATTCTCTTTTTCTATTGCAAAGTCGAAAATCTTCGTTGGTTCCCATGATCCATTTTCGTAGAGCGAAGTAATGAAATGGTTCAACTTGGATTTTTTCCATTATCTTCATTCTCCTTTGCAATTCGCCACGGAAGGATTCATCTTCGAACTTTTCGGATAAATACTGATGCAATTTTTCACAGTCTATGAGCGGATAAATATCATTAAATAGAATGATTTCATCGGCGTTGACGATGCCTAATTTTGGATTGCAAGTTAAAAAAAGTTGAGAGGCGATTTTAATTTTTCCCGCAATTTCACGTGCAAACTTTTGAGCAATGTCGGGGGCATTGTTAATAATAGAAATCATACTATCGGTTAGCTCGGCGTTAGTTGGTTTTGCTATTTCTACAAGTAAAATTGTCAAAAATTTATCAATACTAGTAGTCTCAGGGGCGCATTGCCTTTTTCTGAGAATCAGCATATAATTTTCATCTATTCCACTAATTACTCTTTTAATGAGACCTTCATCCCTGTCACAATTTTTACCTAAAAATTCTACCAAACAAGTAAATTGCGCACTTGTGCAATTATCAATAAAATCGCTTGGCCGATTGTAGTAAAGCGCAAAGAGTTTCTCGCCCGGCAATTTATTTGGAATCTCACAATTGGTGGTATAGTGCAATTGTGCATATGACCACAAATGGGGCCAAACGCATTGCGTGCCGTTGCAGGTATATGCTATGTTATATTCTCTTAATTTATAAATAAGGCCAATGTGATTTAGATTTGCAGCGATATTTAAATCTGGAAAAAGCGAAGCGCAATCATCCATTGGCACGCTAATGCACTTTTTCAAAATATGAAAATATTGCTTTCCAATCATTGCTGCGCGAAGGGGTGTGCAGTTCATTATTAAATTTTTGGCATCTTGGACGTCAATGTAGGTGTCATTTCGATCTATAATTTCAGCGATTTTTCTAGATACTTCTCTAAAATTGCCGAGTTGCTTCACATCTTCAAGAATCCAACCAAATTTCTCCGCATCAAATTTTTCCGTGGAGCTCAATACATTTTCTTCCGCAGGGTCGCATTGGGAAAGTGCGAAGAAGAGCATTTTCCTGCGATTTGTATTCGGTGGAAACCATTCATTAATTTCTTCAATTTTGCATAGATTGAATATCCGAATCATTAGAAAGGAAAATGCATTCCAATATTTTCCGTCATCAAAAATATTTTTCGCCTCCCATTTTTCAATCGGAAAGCGACTCATATTTCCCCTTGTAATCAGCGTGTAATCATATTTCTTAAACGCTTGCAGGTCAATGCTATTTCTTTCATTTTCCGTCTGCCGCAGTTCGGCGAAGATTGTTTCAAAATTGGGAGTTTTGCTATTAACTTTGAGATTCCAACACACATATGCGGCATAGGATAGGGGATGAAACGCACTTTCGAGCGGTTCGAAATCTTTCCCTTCGGAAAATAAATTCTTCAGCATGTACCGAACAATGCGCCAGGCATTTTCGCTCGCCGTCAAATCTATGGCCGCAGTGTTGCCTTCGTCGGGCATGGACCATTGTCGCTTGGAGTTGTCAATTTCATTTTTCCAATCGAGATAGCTGTGTCCGCGTATGATGTTCCATAGGGCGTATTCGCTAATGGAGGTGGAAATTCTAGGTTTATCGATATCGTTTTGACTTACTATGCGCGCAATTTGATCTTCGAGTATTACTGCAAATTTGTGAAATTCAACCGAGTGAAAATCAATATTTCCCACTCCATATTTAGTGTAAATTTCAACGATTCCTGCGAGGTTTAGAAATTTTTTCTTAAAAGTGCTGCCGGTTGCTCCATTGATCGTGTCGTAGATAGCGGAAATAATTTCAAAGACATCGCTGGCAGTAGAGTTTTCATATATGCATAGGTCTTCGTAATATGCTTCCATGGAGTTTTCAGCCACTACTCCCATATTTAGTATTAAGCTATCATAAATTTTAGTATAGTGATCATCTATTTCACTAATGCTCATCAGAAAATGTATTGACGAAGTAATGAAAAATAAGTGGATAATTTCGCGTATTTTTGACCCATAAAACTTATTGCCATGCTCATTATTTCCCATGCGAAGCAAGTCAAATAGGGCAACTGTAATATTTTCGGTTTTCTTAGTAATGAGCTGATTTATTTCTCCGCACAGGAAGCAATCCATCCATTGCGCCCTCTGGGAGACAAATGTGTTAACGTAGGCTGGAACTGTGCCGGTCCCTTCAGCTTGAGCTTCGGCGCCAGCGCAGCTCAAGCTCTGCATGCCAATGCCTAGGGGGTTTTTGCCGCACGAAATGAGTAAGCAATTTGTCAGGAGCTTTTTTTGAATGGCATCTGAAAATCTCCCTATCTGGTCCGTTGGAATAAATATAACTTTTACCCGTTCGTCGCGGCTTCCATTCTTGGAGTAGCCGGGCATTGCCGACGCACCCTGCAAAAGCTCATTTTCTGAGTCGGAAATGCCGTTCGAAGATTCTTTCTGGTTTTCCTGCTCGTCTGGAAGTTTTTATCGATGTCATAGTATTGTTCATCGACTAAGGCGGTGTCCCATACTATAAGCATCGCTTCCGGCCTGCCGCAGTGAAAATCAAAGAATGATATTTCATTTTTCGACAGGTTGAAGCATTCGTTTAAGAAATAGAAATCTGAAAAAAACTTTAAGTCAAAAAGTCGTTTAAATTTTTCAAGAATGTCCAAGCTCTTTTCCTGTTCATCTGTATTCTTTCTAAGTTTATTTACAATATCGCGGCATGAAGCATGCACATTTTCCATGTTATTCTTCAGTGTAGTTATTCCGGAATTTGGCTTCGCATTTTTAAAGAAAAACTCATAGGCATTTATTTCTGCTTCCGGAAGGGCAAATTCCGGTTTTTCGGATAATTCATCCGCTTCTATTCTTGCTATCAATTCGAATAAAGTAAAAAGCACATCTATTTTTTCTTTGGGAAAACCGATTTGCTTTTGCAGTGTATTTTGAGTGTTTTTTTCTAATTCGAGCTCCTTTTCATGCTGCCTTTGCGCATCGCTATCCTCATCTTTGCAAATAAGACGTTCGCCAGTGCTGCGATTGCCGTTTTCGAAGGCTAGTATTTTATGATCATCTTTAATGCGCTTAATATACTCCATTCACTCATTTTTAATTTGCGCTATGTCTGCAACTAAATTGAGCTCAGCGATTAGTTTACCGAGCAAATGTTCCTCATTGTAGGGTTCGCAAAAATTTTTAAGTTTAAGCTGCAATTTTGCGATTGTATTTTCGAAGTTTGCTTTGCACCTTTCGACGGTATTTGTAAATTCTCGATTTGCTTCCCACTGGCAAACGGAAAAGTTTTCACTTACCCTGAGAAAATCTTTAGACACGTTAATAAATTGCAAAATAGCATTGGAGATTTCTTTCTTTTTTAGCTCATCATTTTCCCAGGCAAGCAAGCCACGCATTTCCTGATATTTTGACTCAATGTATGATATGATTATATGTTTGTTATGTAGTTCAACGAATTGAATGCACTGATTTGTTAAGTCTTCATCGGTATTTTTAATAATAATATTCATTAAATTTTCGAAATTGGCAACGGGATCTTCTGCTGCACTTCCTTCGGGCGTATCGGCAACTTCATATTGATTTACGGATGCATTAAAATATCGAACGTGCGTATGGGGAATTTTGACAGCGTAGGTTTTATCTAACCAAATGAAAAAATTTCTGATTCCGACTACGGTATCATAAACGGATACGCCTGAAAAAAATGATCCCAAGTCCATGAGCATCGAAAAATTTTGCATGTATGCATTCCATCCATCCGTTCCCAAATCTTCGAGCCCCATGCATTTCCAGGTACATATGGCCCATCTGCGAAGGAAGTGCTCTATGGGATTAAGGCTAATATCTTCCATAAAGGCTTTGAAGTAGGAGGGCGGAAAGGAGTGAATGCGAGATTGAAAATTACAGCAGTCCATTTTGTGCTTTGCGATAATGCGTCCCAACTCTCCTCTGTGGTTAATGCTCGTTTGTAATATTTTTTTAGAGAAGGAACTTTGATTGAGTGGCGTTCCGGTAAATGTCATCAGTACCGAACTCATCATGTCGACGAGGGCGGCCGTAATCACCTGCGTCGAATAGGCATTCCATTGATCCGCATTCTTTAATGTGAAAAAACTTTTTATCCATATGCTGGCCAATTGCGGATCATTTGCTGGATTTATGGAATTTTTTATTGCATTTATTACTTCATTCCGTATAAACTTAACGAATTTAATTTTTTGCGGTTGATCAACTACATTTTCTATGCGAATTGCGTTCGAAAGCGTAATTTCGCCCCCATCGGAATAGGTCACGCCGCGGACGAGTAGACGAAAGCTTGTTCCAGCACTTGTATTATTAATCGTAAGTGCTGATTTGCCATTTGTGTTTTGTGCGATTGCTTCCTCAGCACTGGCAAAGAGAGCCATTATGAATGACTCGATGGTTTTTGCGCCAAATCCATGGCCAATGAATGCGAGTGCGGTCATAACCAACGTAATGCGGGGATTTTGGAATCTATTTTGCGTCGGTTGCATATTGGTGTAGGGAATGGCGATAAATTGTTCATTTTTTGGAAATCCAAAGTGATTATCTCGGTCTTTCCTAAGGGCATTGGGTAAAATCTCAGTGAGAATGACGTGAGATAGGCAGAGATTGCTATATGCCTCATTGTCGAGTGAACTTTTCAGCGTTGCCATGAGTGTATTTAACCTTTCCTGCATCGAGGAAATTTCTTCGTCGGATTACGCATCCATTAGTTGTCGCTCAGTTTTGCCGGTCATAAAAGCGACTAGCAAAAGAGTATCTTCTTCGCTAATCTTGTCCTCTATGGCAGAATTAATAAATATCTCTCGAGTGAGAATTGCGTTTGCCGTTTCACGCATGAATTTTGCTGCGGTCGCCGGGCTTATTTTTGACTGTTGATTTCCGGGAAGCATTGCGCGCAATTCCGATGGCATGTAGGCTAAAACGAGTTTTACTATGAACTCAATCTCCTTATCCGGTAACGACTGTTGCTCCTTGGAAAGGATTTCATGGACAAACATTTCATGGGTATTTTGAACAAGGTGAACCTCGTCCATAACGGGATAAAATTGCGTCATGCATTTGGAAAACTGGTCATATAGCTGGCAGTATTTTTCCCATTGTCCGCGTTCACTTTGTGTCTCTTGCATTTTCCAAATAACGGTGTATATATTAGATTTCCATTTCATTAGCTCATTCGATGGAACCATGGGAATGGCTCCGTGGCCGCGAAGAATTTTTCCAAGATAATCAATGCAATTGGCTAAACCCTCGACCGTAGATACATTCGCTTTTATGCGGTGAATTTTAATATCAAATATTCCTAAAATTTCATTTAATTCATTTGCGATGTTTTTCATATTTCTCAATATAATCATATTTCGCACATATTCGCCAATTTCATAAATTAATTGGTCTGTGCCATTGGCATCGAAATGCGGGCAATTCCTGAGAAAGTAGTCATTGACCGATTTCGCATCTCCGTCAATTGCAGTGCAGTATACTTCGCGAATGATACTGGGCAGTTTTATGTGATTTTCATCATAAACAAATCGCATTTCATCGGCAATTTGGTTTTCATTTTTTGCGAGTTTGCTAGTAATGGATTTAGGAAAGTTGCTGGCTGCATCTAAAGCTTCGGCGCTTTGCGCAGCTGCAATATTGAACAATTCGATGAACTGACTTTTCTTTAGAGATTCGCTAAATTCTTTTTGAGTAAATACATCGGCGTATTCCGCATCTAATTTTTTTTATCCAAGTTCGAGCTCGGTCTGAATAAAGCTCCGAATGTCAAAATTTTCGCTATCCTGCGTTTGCTCGCCAGCACTATCCGCATCAGTGTCTTCGTAAATTGAAGTATAAATATCTTTTTCTTTTTTTTGCGAAATTGTATGTAAATGATTTCTTTACGTGCGCATATAATTGACTCTCGTTTGCAAACGAATTGAATTCATTATTTTGATTATTCTTTTCACTTCCATCGAAGTGATATTCGCCCTCCGGCAAATTTCCAAGTTTTATTTTTTGAAGTAGCTGATTTCTTCGATTTTCAATAAATATTTTTTTTGACGCATATGTCAGCTTGTGGGGCAAGTCTAAATGATCAATAAATGCTAGAAAAGCGGTTTCATCGCCTCTACTTAATTGCAAATGACCTGCGCGTAATTCATTAAAAATTTCCCAAAAATAGCAGTTAAATTTCTTCAGATATTCAGCGGAAATTGGATTCATCGGTCATCATTCCATCGAAGGTTATCGACGGAATGATGTAGGAATAGACGGCTTCCCCATCGGATTCGTTTGGATTGATTTCGCCGCATGAGTAGAACAGAGTGAAAATTCCAAACGGATTAAAAACTTTTGGAGCGCTGTCTTTTTCATCAAATGGAAACACACACCTCTGAATAGTGCTATCTTGTGTTCCTTTAGTAAAGTAAAAACCATTTTTATCTATGCGTGGAAGTTTCAATATGTTTAGCATTGGGAAAAGGCAGTCATTAATACTGATTTGCCAAGGGATTCCTCCCCCGTCTGCAACAGCCACAAAGTAAATGGGTGCATCGCTTATTTTTCCATCGGAACCCATCACTCTGCTTTCCGGAAGATAGATGACATTGGGTTTCTCAAAGAAATTAGCATTTGGCAAAGAATGAGCATTTCTAATGCCGTAATATTCATCATTTCTTTCGATATCATTATTAAATTGGAAAGGTTCATCTATGTTGAAATAGTCAATGTAATGTTCTATGCAACCCTCCTGGCCATACCAATCAGGCCTACGGTCGCGCTATTGGGCGAGATATGCATATTCAATTTTTGGCAATGATATGCCGACATTTGGGGCTGATTTTTTTTCCGAATCTTTCCCCTCCATTTGGAGCGATAGTGGAATAACGATTTCTTGCGTCCAAGCTTCATTTGGCCTTACAACAAGAGTAGGATATGAATTGCGATACTTAATACTGTAATTTTCATAAGCAATATCTCTAGTCTTCGCATCAAGAATTAGTATTATTCCTTCCTCGCTTACGAGGATGTGAAATTCATCGCTATAAAAGCAAATCTATAGTTGAATTTCACTGAACAATATTGCTCGTCCATGCTTTGACTGCAATACATCGGATTTACCGTAATCCACGCAGTTGTTTGCCGGGAAATTTCACAGCTCCATTTAACGCTATCAATCCTCGATATCGACCCAGTGTTGAGCTCTTCTATTTCGTATACTATTTTGCCTAACTTATATATTTCGCACTGCTCACGTATTTCCATTAATTCTACTAACTTCTCCGCAACCGCAGCGATATGATCGCTTCGATCTTTATTAGGTAAATTCATGCAACTCCAGTAATTAGTTAAAAGAGAACTGTAATTATTAAGTAATTCAATTGTGTATGCGCTGAACGGGCAGTCGCCAATGGTATCTATTTCATACTTTGCGTACATTAGCGCCGCATAGTAAGTTGGTTACATAGGTTTTTTTAAGATTTTGTGAATCGACAATAAATTCATAAGACATTCAAATATTGCGGCATGGTATAATTTAACATTCATCAAATCAACGTTATTGCATACATATTTCTCCGACGTTTTTTCATTTTATCCAATTCATCATACTGCCAAATAAGCTTATTTAACATTTCATTGAGCGATACATCATGTCTGCCGTCTGTATATTGTGCAAATCCTGAAATTATAGTGGCGTATAAAACTGAGTTTATATGATAGGCCGCACATAGCATGGGTACTCTGCTGATATCTTGCTCTGATCTGTAAAAAAAGATTTCGTAGCAGTAATCGTTGAATTTATCTAGTAGTTTCAGCACGTTGCAATGATTTCCTCTAATATATTCGCAATATTCACCCAAATACTTTTGGCTTGGAGTCCCCGATTTGCCCTCAAGCATAGGCCGAATTAACAATTTGATATAGTGAAATATACAGGAATTATTTCTATAATCATTACCAAATTGATCTATTTCCATGTGGTCACAATTATATACAGCAAAAATTTCGGGATAATTCAATAGATCGCTGAGAAAAAATTCGAAGGTATCGCTTTGCTTTGAATACGATCCAATTTTTGTCACTCTTTGAACATATGATAAATTTTTGCTAGTAAGATGTGGAATAATCTGGTTGTCTTGCCCGCAAAATATGGATGTGCTGATATTTGTCCCAGGAATATCTAAAATTTCATTGCCATTTAATGCATACAAAAAAGCTGTTCGCCACGTTGATAAAATTCTTGGCAAGTTCCGCGCTTTTTCTTCATTATTTACGCAGCTGAAAAAATAATCTTGGTCACAGCCGACACGATACATATCATACGAGTCATCGGCAACATCAAGCTTCAATTTTAACCAGCCTGTCAATTCGGATAATGTCCATTTGCGATATTGCATATTTGAGACAGATGAATTACGCATATCGCAATAAATAAGTCTATGAAGATCGCCAGGTAGATGAGATGTGATTTTCCGACGTATCGTCCGCCGGGAGCCGTAGACAGTTGAGAGGAAAAGAAAATTGTGCTGTTGCCAAACTCAATCTGTACTTTCATCGGGAACATTTGCGTAGCCGCATAGAGCTTCAAACGTTTCCATTTTGGTAAAAATTTGATTGATTATTTGAATTTTATCATTAATGCAATTTTCTAATTTGCAACAATCAAATACGGAGAGTGCATCTCCGTAAACTAAATTTTTTTGGGCAAGTTTTTCAAGAAAAGCTGCGCAATCGTCCCGCAGGGATCGAAAAACTGCATATTTGGCAATGGGACTACTGTTGTTGCTTCTCCCGCCAAGATGGTCATATAATTTTTCAACAGATTCACTGCGGATAAATATTGATACAAGATCGGAAATTAACGCATTAAGATCGGGAATTGATGTCCCTTGAGTGCAATGGTGAAGTTCTTTAAAAAATGAGATTCCAAATTTCCCAATTTTTTTGAGATATGTAAGGTCTGCGGAATTTACCCAATTTTTCTTATCAGCACATCTAGCCCATATATTGAATGCTTCAGTGAATATTTTGCCTATGCAGTCCTTTTGGACATTCGCCACGCAATCGTATATGGATTGGATTGCCCGTGCTAGAAGATATATTTCGTAGGATGGTATTTTTTTCGGGAAACTTTGATAAAAATAATTAATGTCACTTCCTGCGGAATTAGCACTATTGCCAGAAGAGAGTGATGAAAATACTCTTTTGCTCTCCGGTAGTCCATACCAAAGAAAGGTTGGCAAATCCAGCTTGCAACTCTCCGAAAAAGCGAATGAGCTTGTCGCATTGCTAAGGATGGTGGGCGAGGTTGGCTGCGGATCATCCGGCGGAGAGGGCGATGGAGCGGATAACACTGCATTCTGTATGCTATCAACTATAATCATGTCCATGCGTAGCGCCAAGTTAGGATAATTAAAAGATGATTGCAAGAGAAATTTTTAAATTTCGATTAAAATGGGCGATGAGCAGCGGAGGAGGATGTCTTTTCTCAATTTAAAATTTTTTGGAAATTTTCTCCTAAAATATGCAAATAGCCCTAGACGTCTTGGCAAGCATTGCAGCGAACCTCTCAAAATTTCATGCGGCGTTTGCCCGGCAGATTTTCTCCGCCGTGAAAGTTTTAGCGGCGCCCGTTGCCCTTTCGCACCCTGGCCCTCTGCCTATCAATCTTCCTTCTGCCTGGGGCGCTTTTTGTCAATTTTTCCCTCGGAGGGCACTTTCCCGCGATGAGCTGCTGGGCGATGGAAAGAATATTTTGCACGGTCCAGTAGAGCACAAGTCCAGATGGAAAGCGGTAGCAGAAGAATAGAAGTATCAACGGCATGCCGCGCATGAGATATTTTTGCGTTGGCGTTTGCGACGGGGTCATCGGCATGAGTGTTAGTTGCAGAAACATGGTTAGAGCCATTAAAATGGGCAGCAAATTAATGGGGTATCCGCACAGCATACCGACCTTATCCGCAACGGATAAATCACTAATCCATAGGAAATGGGCAAATCGCAGTTCCGAAGCCGCCTGCAGCATGGAATAGAGGCCTATGAAGATGGGAAGTTGGATGAAGATTGGCAGGCAGCCGGCCGCGGGATTAACTCCATTTTCACGGAAGAGCTGCATTGTTTCCTGTTGCAATTTTTTAGGATTATTTTTGTGCTTTTCCTGGAGTTTTTTTAGCGGCTCCTGCAGTTTTGCCATGGCTCGCGTGGAGCGCACCTGGGCGTTGGTCAATGGCCAAAGGATCAATTTGACAAAAAAAGTGAGCAGAATAATGGCCAAACCCCAGTTGGGAATAAATTTATGTATGCCCTTCATTGCCAGCAATAGAAGTTTACTCACGAAGCCAAACCAGCCGAATTGCATGATCACATCCTGCCTCTGCCCTAATTTTTCCAGTCGCAGGTATTCCTTCGGTCCGACATAATATTCCATGGATATGGACGTGGAGCCATTGGACGGAATGAGTTCGACTGGGAATTGAATTGTCCCGGTAATTCCATTTTCCCTGGCCCCATTTGCATCTTTTTCGAGCACGATTGGAGATGTTTGAAATTTGCCAGCCAACTCGCCCTTTGCCGTGAGGATGGCGGCGAAGAATTGATTTTTTATGGCTGCCCAGATGATCGGCGTTTCTTCCCCAATGGATTCTCGCCTTTCCCGCTTCCCCAGGCCAAAAAATCCACCGCTGGCGTCAAATTTTCTCAGGGGAATAAATGTCACTTTTTTTCCCCCATAGTGGATAAAGTTGAGATGATTTCCCGCCACATCCCCCTCCGTTGGCGGCAGGCTTCCGAGGGTCACCGCAAGGTATTTTCCACGGATGGGCGAATTGCCGCCATTGATGAGTTCGATGCCCTGGGAAATTCGATAGGAATCCTCTCCATTTTCTCCGCGGACAAGGCGATACTTTCGCTCCACCTCGATGTCGTCCGAAAGGTGCGCGCGCAGAATAATTTCGTTTTTCAAGTGCCCAACGGCATGGAACGAAACGCGCCGCAGGTCATAGGATTTGTCCTCCGTTTTCAAGTGCAAAGACAGCGCATCCTGCGTCCGGTCATAGGCATCAAATTGCCACGGATCATTGCCCTGCAAAAGTGCCGGATACTTTTTGAGCGCAATGGAGTCGATGCCTCCTCCCATTTCGGAAATTTTGACGACGACCAGTTCATTTTCTAAAGTCAGTATTTTGCCGGGCGTGCGGTTGAAACTTTCATGGTCCCCGTCAAAGTCTGCCTCCCTGTCGGCCGGTGCACTGCGCCGTTCACTCGGGCCATCGCTCCGTTCCGCCGTTGTTGAGATTTCTCCATTTCCGGTGGAAGGCCTTTGCGGTAAAATCCCATTGGAAAAAATGAGCACAAATGCTAAAATAAAAGAAGTAAGTCCCAGAATTAGATGTTTCTTTTCCATAAAAATAGTAGTAGCTAGAGAATTTAAGGGAGTGGATCGTTGCCGCCGCGACTCCACGGATTGCAGCGGAGAATGCGACGGAGGATGATTGGAATACTGCGAAAGCAGCCGTATTTCGCGATACACTCGCGCGCATACTGCGAGCATGTGGGTTGGAATCGGCAGCAATGGGCAAATCCAAAAATAAATAATTTCAGCGGCGACAGAGTGTCGTAGACGACGAGTGGCAGCGTTGCCAACCGTCGAAAAATTTGTTCCCATCTAACCATCTGCTTCGATTCTCCATTTTCCTCCGCCCACTTGGCAAGAAAAGAAAGCAATATTTTTTCGCAGGCAGGTAAAAATTTCGCTGCCGATGAAAAATTTCGCTTTTCCCCGCTTTTTTTGCCCACTATGAAATAATATCTTGATCTGTTGGAATGAAAAACTTTAGCATTGATGTGCAATGAATGCATTTTTTACAGTCATACTTTCATTTTTACTCTTCTTGGTGAGCTGCTTCCTCATCCTCTTCACGCTCATGCAGCGGCCCAGCGAAGGTGGCGGCTTTGGAAACTCCCTGGGCGGAAATGTCATGGAGTCGGCATTTGGCGGCGACGCGGGCAATGTGCTGACGCGGGCGACCATTCGATTGGTCATTGGTTTTTTTTTACTGGCATTTATCCTTTCGCTCATTTCCATTCATCGCAGCGAGCGTGCCTCTCACCGGCTTCGAAATCGCGTCGTTGGCGGGTCGGAGGAAGTGATGCGGAAGGAAGAGGATGGTGGCGGAGACGGAGAATTTTTAGCCGACGAATACTTTCAGCAGAGTGAAATATTTTCCGAAGAGGCAAAGTGATGGGCAATCGTCGGGATCGCCGCCTAGGAGGCTTCGCTTTCCCGTCTGAGTATGCGTGAAATTTCATCCACCGCCACCTGCTCGCAGTCGCCATGAGCAGTAATGATGCAGGGTGTTCCCCGCTTTACGGCAATGGAAAGGAGTTGGAGGAGATTATTTGCATTAACTATTTTTCCCAGAACGGTGAGAGTGACGCTTGTTTTTGTCAATTTTTGCGTCAATTCGGTGATCCGGTATGCAACGGCATAGTCCAGATCACAGGCGATTTGTATGTTTGACTCAATCATAGGCATTGCCCCACCGCGTTGATGTTAGAGTAATTTCGCATAACTCACAAGAAAAATATCTCAATTTATTCATGGTGATAGTTTTTGCATTTAAGTATATCAACAACAGATATCTAGCGCTATTGAATGACGTAGAAAAATATAAAATTTATGACCTTTGAGGAAAATTTTGTCAAAAAATGCCCCGGGCTGAGCCAAAGATATGAAATTAAATCTAAGTAGTTGTTGATAATCTACTTAGGCGAAATCAATGAATCAATCTTTTGCAAAAATCGGCCCCGTCTTCCGCGATTCGCATCGCCGGAAAACGCAGTGGAGGTGAAAATAATTTTTTTAAGGGATTAAACAGTTTGATTTACCAGGAATTGGCGCAATCAACCCATTTGTCAATGGACAGAATTTGCTCTTCGCCGCGGTTTAATTGAACGCTATCTCCCACCTTTTTACCTAACAGTGCACGGCCAAGGGGCGTCTGATAGGCGATGATGGAGCGTTCGGGAGCGCCATCCCAGGCGCCGAGAATGGCGATGCGCTGCGTTTTTCCCTGGTCATTTTTCAACGCAACAACACTGCCGATTGAAACGGTTGCGGTATTGGCTTCTTCGTACTTAACCACCTGGGCACGACCCAGGTCTTTTTCAATTTGAGCCTTTCGCGCAGATAGAATTTCCTGGTCTTGCCTTGCCATTTTGTATTCAGAATTTTCCTTCAAATCGCCCTCTTCCCTGGCAACTTCGATGGCCCGCTTATTGGCTGGAATTTTTTGAGTCACTAAAACCTCATATTCCCGGCGAATGTTGTCTAGGCTTTTCTGGGAAACGTAGAGAATGCCACTTTCGGAAAGCTTCTTTCCGCTATCATCACCGCCGATGCCGCCCTCGAGAAGGCGCTGCAGAGACGGATAAACCCGTATGAATTTTGCAACGATGGATCGCTTGGTGAGGATGTCGAATCCTTGGTTGCCTATGATCATCTGAGCCAGGCTTTTGATCTTTTCCTGAGACTCAGTGGAAGCAATCATTTCGGCCAGACTGTGGTCGTTTGCAATGACTTCGGCGAGGGAAATCTTTCGATTTGTCGAACGGCGCATGGATTCCTGGTCAATGAGGATAAGTGCCATGCGGAAATAGGATGCATCGACCGTATTGTCGATGATGGCCGCATAGCGGGCATTGTTTCTGTTTTTTAAAACCCACTCCATGAGATTGGCTTTTATGGAATTATCGCGGACCCACTGGGGCAATAGCTTCCGCAAATCCAGCAGCGGCTCATTGCGGGATAGAATAAAGTTAATTACACCTCCAACGGTTCGAAGGCTTCCAACGCGCAGAAGATGGATGAGCACGGATTGAAATCTTTCCGAAAATGCCACCTCAACTAAAGTAAGGAGTCGGTTTAATTTTATCGCCGGAAGCGCATTGGCGACCTCCGCAATGGCGTGATCATTTTTTAAAATTTCCTGCAAAGGTACCATCGATTCGGCCTCATCCGCCGGAGGAGGGATGCGCTCGGCAAGGTCCTGCGCCATCCACCAGGCCATTAATTTTTCCGCCGCCGTACTGGATGAGGAGCCAATGAGGCGCTGTAATTCTTCCCGCACGGAAACGAGTTTGTCCTGCTCATTTTCAAGATTGGCCTCGTCGAGCAGCTTAGCCGCATATTGCAGTTTTTTTGCCGTTTGGCGGACCATCAGCACGCCATCGATAAATTCGTCGATTGGTGCAATTTCCTGATTGCGAAGCACATAATACCCCAACCTTGTCTCGGGAATGGCCAGCTTTGAATTGGCTTCAATTGCTTTTTTTGCCTTACTCCACCATACTTTCAATGTTTTAGGGTCCATGATTGCGGACAGAATTTCTGAAATTACCACCTGCGTTGCCCTTCTGTCGGGAAATTGCTCCAGGATAATTTCCACCGCCCTGCCGTGGTCCTTCCTTAGTAGTTCTTCCATCTCTTGCGGATTGTCGTAGTACCGGGCAACGATATGGTCGCTGGACAATGATTCCAAGTGCTTGATAGCAAATACTACATCGATTCCATGGCCGGGTTTGTCCTTAAAATTGATAATGAGCTTTCCCGTGGAATCATCGTAGGAAATCACACGGCCATATCCGAATTTTTTGTGAAAACAGTATGACCCTGGGCGGAAAGCTGCAAGCTTTTCCCTGTCCCGATGGAGAAAAGGATTGTCGGCCAAAATTAATTCAATCACTTCATCATTCATATTGGAGCTCCTAGATTTCTAATTACCTTTTTGGCATTTCGCGCAATGCGGGACAAGTTGTCAATGGGAATTTCGAAAAATTACGTAGAAAATTTAGAAAATTTCCACAATTTGGCACTTCGAAATTCACCTGAAAACGGGCGGTCGAATCGCCTTCAGCTAGTCGAAGTTCCATGGGCAGTGAGCCCGGTATTGCCCATATTGCTCGGGAGTCAGTTGCACCGTATAGGTGTCCATGGAGGGCATGGCATCGAGCAATTGCAGGCACTTAATTGCATTGGCGGTGACATTCTCGACGGTTGCCGCGTCCGTGGAGTCGGTGGGTCCATCCGCGCTGCGATGTTGCGATATAAATGCAATGATTTCTTCCAAAAATTTTCCTGAAATTTTACAGGTCACGGCGGAACTCTGGCCATCCAATGGCGCAAAATTCTCTACGAATTTTTTGAAACGTCCAAGGAAATCATTTTCGCCGTCGTCGTCGTGGATTTGCGGAGAAAAAACAACGTACTTTTCATCACCTTTTCGCTTAAATTCGACGGCAATAAATTGGGCATACGGACTTTTTTCGTCGATTTCCTTCGGCCTAATCCAGTCGAGTTCATCGATGAAATCATTGCAGACAAAATTTTCTGCTCCGGAAAGATCATCGCAGGTATCCTCCAGAAACTTTTTTCCCATAACGGAGAAAATCCACAGAAATTGAACGGTGGACTGGCATATTTTTTTTTGCCAGGGTTTTTCACCTTTGAAAAATTGATTCAGCGCACTGCAGAAAATGGGGGACTTTTTCTGCTCCGCTTTGATTTTCGCCGAAATCTTTTGCGCGGAAGTTAGGAATGCATTCCAGTCCTCGATCGGAAGGGAACCCGTAATTTCTGGAGTTCCGTTTTTCGACAGCGCAAAAGAAATTTCAAAGTTTTTGAGGTGGTTAGCAAGTGTCTCTAAATAACCAAACGGATCCGTGGGTTTGCCGTACATCAACCATTGAAATTCAAAGCAAAACTTCGTGGAATTTATGTCGAGTTTTACGCGACTAGAATCCGTATCACTGACTATGAAATCATCCACTATTTCGCTTTTGTAGAGATTGAGCAAAATATTTGCGGGATCGTTTTGGCAAATTTTTTTCTCGAAGTCTTTCAGACCAATTGGACTGCTTAGTTTTTTTTGCAGTGATTGATTCCGAAAAATATTTTGGTGCTGCGAGCTGTTGGCATCTATCGTTCCTGAGTGGAACAGCATATTGAGACCCTCTTTGATGGCTGGCTGTGCATATTTCATATCAAAGTCAGCGATATCGTCGGCATCGCCATGGTATTGAATGAAAAATTGGTACGATTTTCCCAGGAAAAAATCCACGCTTATGCTCATGTGATTGATAATATCCGACAGCGCATGGAAAAGTGCACTGTCGGCGCCTTCATCGGATATGCTTTGCTTAATTTTTCTTTGGAATTGAAGGAGTAAGCGCAATAATTCTAGGTTAATTTTTTCTTTTTCGTCATTGCCGTGGAGTGTGGAGTCGCAGACGTTATAGATGGGCTTCACAACGGCGGCATCGCCCAGGGCAGTATCGTCTGGTGAAGCGAAGAGATTTCGCCGAACCATTTCCACGAGCGCTTTGATCCTGTCATCCTCTATTTTCTTTGCCAGTTCCCCGATAGCTTTTTGCACTTCATCGAGTGGGCAGTCTCTTTCCAACACGTGGTTGATCAAATCGCTCAGGGATTGGGCTGCGATGCATAGGGGCGATAGGATGATCCCGCCTTTGAGATCAAACGGCATCAAATCACTTACGATGGGACCGCAAGATTTATCTGTGGTTGCTGTGAGTGTATCGATGGTTAGGAGAATATTTTCCTGCGAAGAATTTGCCGCATTCTGCGGAACATTATCATTTTCTTTATTTTCTTTAAGAAGTAAGCACATTTTCGGATGGAGAAGGTGAAATACGAGCATACCAATGGCGATGCCCGTTGAAATGGCCAGCAGATATATGGCAAGGGAAGGGAGGCAAGCCAGGGCGAAGTCGAGGAGCAATTTCAATGCAATTGCCAGTCCCACTGAAATGGCGAAGGATGAAAGCAGAGTAATGGCGGTGGGCAAGCGGTTGCCGGTCCGGATCTGTCCCCCACATGGGTGCTGATTCTGCTTAATGCTATTTGTGCGCATGGCCTAACTCGATTCCAAATTAAGCGTACGGCCCATAGAGCAAATAAGTCAAGTTAAATGTAAAAAATCTGAAAATATTTTCCCCTTCATCCGGGGCAAATTTGGTGCGTTGGCACTTTTTTTAAATTTTGCTGCCCATGCTGAAAAAATACGTTGACCAGGAGAAATAATTTTTTGATGGTACCATTGCTATGAGCTTTCGAAAATCAAGTAATCCCGCATTTAGCGACGGGGCTTTCAGGACCATTGTTGGCAGCAGCTCAATGGGTGCCATGACGGCGAGGGGAACCTATAATAGGGTGGGATTCCTTCTGGCTCTCGTAATGGCATCGGCTGCTTTTGCCTGGATATTTCCCTATGCGGATGTTCAGGCGCTGGGAGGAAAGGTAGTCATATTTCTGATCGCTGCCTTCGCCCTGGCCCTTGTGACCATGTTTAGGAAGGAATGGTCCCCCTACACCGCTCCCGCCTATGCGGTTGCGGAGGGGTTGGCCCTCGGGAGCGTATCCCGCATATTTAATCTCATGTATCCGGGCATTGTGATGCAGGCAGTTTCACTGACCTTTGCCGTATTTCTAGCCATGCTTTGCCTCTACCGCTTTGGCATCATCAAAATGACGGATCGACTGCGCGTTTGCATATTTGCGGCAACGGCGGGCGTCATGGCGATCTACCTAATCAGCATGCTCATGCACCTATTCACGGGATCCGGTCTCAGCTTCATCACGCAGGCGACTCCGCTTGGAATTGTGTTTAGTCTCGCTGTCGTTGCCATTGCGACTCTCAGCCTTGTCTACGACTTTGACTTCATTGACCAGGTATCCAACCAGGGTGCTCCCAAATACATGGAATGGTACGGTGCCTTCGCACTGATCCTCACCCTCGTTTGGCTCTATGTGGAAATTCTTCACCTGTTGTCAAAGTTGCGCCGAGAGTAATTTCTCATGACTCCGACCCTATTTTGTCCGTCCTCGGTGCGTCCATTTTTTCCTTTCTTTGAAAAGCGCGGGCACCTTGCCTATCTGGACAATGCGGCCACTTCCCAGCGCCTGGGCCGTACCATTGATCGAATGGTTCGCTTCTATCAAGAAGAAAATTCAAATGTCCACCGCGGCGCATATGCTCTGAGCGAAGAGGCGACGGCCGCCTATGAAATGGCGCGGATGAGCATTGCGGGCTACTTTGGCGCAGAGAGTGTCAGCGAAATTATTTTTACCGGCGGAACCACCGATGGAATTAATGCCGTTGCCCATGGCCTCGAGGAAAAAATTGATCGCGGAGATGAGATCCTCATCACCGCCCTTGAGCACCATTCCAATATTCTTCCCTGGCTCCGACTCGCAAATCGGCGCGGTGCTATTTTGCGCATTGTGGATATTTTGCCGTCAGGTCAGTTAAATTGGGAAGACTTTCAAAAAAAATTAAGCGAACGCACACGCATCGCCGCGTTCACCCATGTTTCCAACGTATTTGGGACCATTAATCCGGTCCATAAGATGGTCAAATTGGCAAAAAAGATGGGTGCCTACACCCTCATTGATGGAGCCCAGCGGGCGGCAAGCGGTCCCATAGATGTGCGAGGCCTGGACTGTGACTTCTATGCCATTTCTGGGCATAAGATGTTTGGACCCATGGGAATTGGAATTCTCTATGGCAAGCGCAATTTGCTGGCCAGCATGGATCCCATACGCCTCGGGGGAGGAATGGTCGACCGGCTAACGCCGACGGATGTTTCCTACCGGGAACTTCCAGATCTCTTCGAGGCGGGAACGCCCAATGTTGCGTCTGCAATCGCACTCCGCTGTGCCTTCGATTTCTTAAAAACCGTTTCCTGGGATGCCTACTATGCCTACGAAGCTCTGATACGCGCATTCATCGAAGAAAGGGCGGAAAGAATACCTTTCCTGAGGTTGCTTGGGAGGGCAGAGGATAAAACAGGAATTTATTCATTTTTCCACAGGGACATACACAGCCACGACTTGGCATCAATCCTTGCGGGTCGCGGTGTCTGCGCCCGGGCAGGCAATCACTGTGCCCAGCTCGTCATGCACTATGCTCAAATTCCCCATTCGCTGCGTGCATCTTTTTCCATTTACAATTCCATGGAGGACGCAGAAAGGCTCATGGATGGGATTGAGGGCGCCATTAAAATCCTCGGCGAGTGAATCGAGTTGGCAAGGATCGCACAGCGAGCCACATCAGGAACGCACGCAGTGGATTTTTGCGCACCAGACGATGGCTTTCTACGCATGCCTGGCGTCCCGTAGGGGATTCGAACCCCTGTTGCAGGAATGAAAATCCTGTGTCCTGGACCGGACTAGACGAACGGGACATCGGTCAGACAATTTCTTCCATCAGAATTCAGTTGGCCGTTCAAGAAAAAATTAAAAGTTTTTTTAATTTATTTCCAAGATTCCAATGCCCGCCCCAGGGAGCAAAAGGAGTATTTTTCCTTTCGAAGCAATCCGACGATGTCATCGACGCAGAGACTGGTCAGTGTGCACACGTGCAGCAGGAGTATTTCATTTTGCGGCCGATTTGCCATTGTGTGGAACTGGGTCCGAAGGTGGACTAAAAAGGCACTGCGTATGGAATTTGCCAATTTTTTATCTCCGACCTTCAGCGCTCGCTGATACTTTGCGTTGTAGGACCAGTCCAGCGAATCGATGGTAATTCGCGCAATGGTGTAGCCATGGGCGCGCAGGAAGGATTTTACCGCGGATCGGTCCGGCTCAGGGCCAATGTCCAGAAATGGATAGCGGAAAAATTGCATGGGCCGGCGGTGGTATTTTTTCAATATGCCGTTGGTCGTTACCTCACCCCTGAGGATGTCCTGGCAAAAATTTTCATAGCCCACCTGAGAAAGCTTGCTATGGGAAGCGGTGTGATTGCCCAATTCGTGGCCTGATTTAATCCAAGATTTCAAAATTTTTTTCCTTCCATTGGTTTCGCTGCGATGGTGAATCGCATTTTCATTCACAAAGCCAACGGTGCGTATGTGCTCCCTTCCGAGGCATCGTAAGATTTTTTTATTAATCCGCAGCACGCATTCTGCGGGCAGGGCAAATTCATTGCAGGGCAAATCGTCGAAAGTAAGTGCAATTTCCTTTGCCGCGGCAGGCACTCCCAGTGCGGTGAAAAGTAGAGTGAAATAAAATACAGCGCGCAAGATAACACATTATACCGTGGGCGGCTTTGGAACAATAAAAATAAAAAATTTTATGTTTGCATTGGAGGATAATTCATTTTTGTACTCAGACAGGCCTGGAATTGTCAATGGGAGAGATGACAGAGTGGCCGATTGTGCAGCATTGGAAATGCTGTGTACTCGGAAGGGTACCGTGGGTTCGAATCCCACTCTCTCCGCCAGTGGGCTAAAAAAACACAAAGGTTTACTGTCTGTTGTCCAATGAGTTTGGCATTTACGGTCGGAGCTGCGAAAAATAAATACCAATAAAAATATTGACCTTGCCACATTGCGTGAATGTTAATTGAGACCATGGACGATATGACAGGGGACTTTAAGGAAATAGTGAGCCGCCGCGACAATCGCACATTGGCCATGCAGCTCATCTACGCCCACGACATTTCACCGGAAAGGCCATTTGATGTGCTTTGGAATGAGATACTCCACATGCTAAATGTGGATAATCTCAGCGAATCCTACAATTTTGCGCGTGCTCTCTGCGAGGGAACCATCTTCCATCGCAGTGAAATTGACAGTCGGTTGCAATCCTTTCTTGCCAATTGGAATTTTTGTCGATTGACAAAGGTGGACTTGGCCATTCTCCGCATGGCCTTCTTTGAGATGCTTTATTTTTCCGATGACGTTCCCGCGGTTGTAACGATCAATGAGGCCATTGAGTTGGGAAAGCAGTACTCTTCCGATGATTCTCGGCGGATCATCAATGGCATCTTAGATCAGCTCAGGCGGCATCTGCAGGTTGACGAAAAAACACGGCTCTAGCCCCAAATTATATCGCATTTCGCGAAAATTTCAAAAATACCCGATTAGACCTAGCCAATTACCGCAGCCATTTAGCTCACTCGCCATGGAAATATTTATGCGAACATGTGGGATTCAATCATTGCGCACAGGGCATGGTAGATGGGAAGGTGTAATTCTTGGACCCGGTGGGTGACGCTTTCGGGAACGCAAATGCAAATGTCGCAGTGGGATTTCAGCCGTCCGCCACTTAGGCCAGTTAGGCCGATGACACGGGCACCCATGGCTTGGGCCGTTTTGCTGGCATGGAGGAGATTCTTTGAATTGCCCGATGTGGATATGCAAAAGAGAACGTCATTTTTTCGCGCGAGGGCAAAGACCTGCTGGGCAAAGGAAAAATCCCCGCAGCGGTCATTGGCAAATGCGGTGTGAAATGCGGAAAATGCGGAAAGGGGAATGGCGGGGAGTGCCCCCTCCAATTCGCGGGCAATTTCCGCGGACAGCCCATTCGGGGACTCAACCGGCCGATCCATGCGGAATGACTTAAGCAACTCGGCCGCCATGTGTTCTCCGTCGGCGGCACTGCCACCATTTCCACATAAGAGCAACTTGCCGCGGTGTTTTCCGTAGCACTCGGCTATGCAAATGTACGCATCCCAAATGGCAGATCCGCACGCCCCAAGCACCGGATAGCGCGTCACCAGATCGGACAAATGGACCTGCGGCGAAAGAGGACTCTCCTTCATGCGAGGAAGCAAAAAACGCTATTTCATGAGAAGCATATTGCGTGCACGCTTAATGAGGCGCGTCACGATGCGTTGCTCCTTAGCGGTTAGGCGCGTATGCTTTCGGGAAATAATTTTTCCCGTTTCCGTTGTGTAGCGGGACAATTCCGCCACATCCATCCACGTCAATGCGACAACACTCTTTTTCGAATTTGTCTCCTGATGCTGCTGTACCTGTTGAACCTGATCGCTCATAGAATATGGTGCCATGAAATGGGAACATTTCGCCGTGGCAAGAAAAATTTTCATTTTTTTACGACTGGAAAAATGACCCCCTGGAGGCGCAAATTTAATTCCGAGCTGCAGAATGTTTTCGAAAAGAAAAAACTTGCAGCCGTGAAATGGGAGGCTATTCGTTAGTGGTAGTCCTTTAGAAGGCGGATAAATTATGAGTATAAATATATTGAACAGCTGGAGGCACCTATGAAAGCGAAGAATGATGATTCTGTGCAATTTTCGCGGTTGCGGCGTATTTTTTTTCCAATTCACATCTACGAATTGAAAAAAGTTATGCCCATGGCGTTTATTTTTTTCTTTATTTTGACTAACTATACATTGCTGAGAAACGTGAAGGATAGTCTCGTCGTTACGGCCCCAAATTCGGGCGCCGAAGTGCTGTCATTTCTCAAACTATTTTGCGTGACACCGGCGGCCATTGTCTTCCTCGTTGTCTACGCAAAGGCGAGCAATATTCTCAGCAACGAGAAACTTTTCTATGCGACGCTTTCGCCGTTTATTTT
Source organism: Puniceicoccales bacterium (assembly GCA_031268315.1). Lineage (GTDB taxonomy): Bacteria > Verrucomicrobiota > Verrucomicrobiia > Opitutales > JAIRLM01 > JAIRXK01. The sequence continues at coordinate 32,032 of JAIRXK010000023.1, forward strand.
ATTTTTTGGGCTGTTTGGATTTTTGATCTACCCGAATTTGGATTTTTTCCAGCCATCGGCGGTGACCATTGCCGCATGGCAGGAGGCATTTCCGCGCTATAAGTGGATCGTTGCCGTTTGCGGGAATTGGACCTATTCCCTCTTCTATGTGCTGGCGGAAATTTGGGGCAGTGCCATCGTTTCCCTGTCATTTTGGCAGTTTGCCAATCAAATTACAAAAATCAGCGAGGCGAAGCGGCACTACGCATTTTTTGGATTTATGGCCCAAACGGCCCTCATCGTTTCCGGCATACTCGGAGAACACTTTTCCAAGGCCAATGACTCCGTTGCCGGTGATATGTGGGGCCATTCCCTCCACTGGCTCATGGGAATGGTGGTCGTCTTTGGCATATCTATCATGTTTATTTATAGATGGATGTATACGCACGTGCTCACTGATTCGCGCTTCTATGACAAATCCGAGCCGGGAGTTGCGAAGAAAAAAAAGCCGAAGGTTTCCCTTTCGCAAAGCTTCAAGACCATTCTCACATCTCCCTATCTCGGGCTCATTGCGCTCCTGGTCATTTGCTATGGAATGAGTGTTAATTTCGTGGAGGCGGTGTGGAAGAGCCAGGTCAAGTTGCACCATCCCAATCCCAATGATTTCAATACGTTCATGAGCCAGTACACCACCATACTTGGCTGCGTGTCCATGGGTATGATGTTTGTTGGCAGCAACATTCTCCGCATATTTCGCTGGTTCACTGCGGCAATTATTACGCCAATTCTTCTCCTTATTCTCGGCGGTTTGTTCTTTGCATTTGTTCTGTTTCGCAATGAATTGCAATCGCTGGTCACGAGTTTCGGAACCACGCCATTGATCATGGCGGTGATGTTTGGTGCGACCGTTGTTGTGGCGACAAAGTCAACGAAATATGCCCTCTTCGACCTGACCAAGGAAATGGCCTATATTCCACTTGATGAGGAAATGAAGGTAAAAGGTAAGGCAACCGTTGACGTGCTCGGTGGCCGCCTAGGCAAGGCGGGCGGCGCTGGATTTCAAACGGTCCTATTCATGCTCATGCCGGGTGCATCCTATTTCCAAATTGCTCCCATTGTGGCCGGTGCATTCTTCGTAATGTGTATCGTTTGGATTTTTGCCGTCAAAGGCTTGAGTCGTAGGATAGAAGCCATTACGAGGGAACCCGGGCAGGCCGCCTAGTTTACCATTGGGCGGAGCCGAAAAATTCCCTCCGGCTCCGCTCTAGGTGGTGTAAATTCCACTCCCTAGGAGGCGTTTGTCGTCGTAGAATGCAAAGGTTTGTCCCTCGGCCAGTGCCCGCTGGGCAGTTTCAAATTCAACGGCGGCCCGGCCGTTTTCAGCGAATGTGATGTGTACGGGAATGGAGGGATCCCGGTAGCGCACTTTTCCCAGCATGGCATGGGATCCGGCGATGGGTTCTCCAATGAAATGCACATCGGAGAGAATAACTGAATGGGTAGAAAGGCCATTTGCACGGTCCGATTCAAAGGCTACAATGAGCTGATTTTTTTCCAAATCCTTTCCCACGACGACAAATTTTTCAAAATCGCGGTTGGATGGAACGCCAATTCCCTTCCTTTGGCCCATGGTATAGCGGTAGAGTCCACTGTGGCGGCCCACAACTTTTCCGTCGCAGCGAATGATGTCGCCGGGATTTGGCTTCAAATGGGATCGGAGAAAATCCTGCAGGGTTACTTTCCCGCCGAGGAAGCAGATGTCCTGGCTCTCCCTGCGATTGGCATTGGGCAGGCCGATTTTTTGCGCCAGGGCGCGCACTTCCACCTTCCGCAGATGTCCAACGGGAAATAAAATTTTTTCCAGTGCATTTCCGCAGATGCGGGACAGAAAATAGGATTGATCCTTTGTTTCATCGATGCCTTCCCAAAGTTGATGGGTATTTTTTTCTTTGAAAATGCGGCAATAGTGGCCCGTAGCAAGTTCGGTGAAGCCGTTTTTCACTGCGTAGTCAAGGAGTGCTCCGAACTTGATAAATTGGTTGCACAGAATGTCGGGATTGGGAGTTATGCCCCTTCGATAACCGTCGATTAGCGCTTCCACCACGTGTTTCTTGTAAAAACTCATCATATTGACGATGGAAAATGGAATGGCGAGGTGATCGGCGACGGACTTGGCGCTCTGTAGGTCTTCCGCCCACGGACATTGGCCAAGCTCATTTTCATTCTGCCAAGTGCGCATGTATACGGCACTGACATCCATTCCCATGGATTTGAGAAGAAACGCGGCAACGGCGCTGTCAACGCCACCGGAAATTGCAATGAGTACGCGCTTCGACATGGTGGCAAATACATACGATGATATCTAAAAAAGCCGGGGCGAGCGGGGTGGACGCATATGACAATGGGACCTCCGAATTCGGAGATCCCAAGCACCCACCTGGTTCCTAGCTTGAACTTACATGACCCCAATGCCCTGCTTGCGCAGCTGGGGTGGCTAACGGGACTTGAACCCGCGACCCTCGGAACCACAATCCGATGCTCTAGCCAACTGAGCTATAGCCACCAACCGCTGTGAGGAGAATTAGATTGCGCAGGGAAGTCAACGGAAAATATTAAAAAACTCCAAAATTTTTTTTGAGTTCCATTGACAGTGGCCGGCAGCGGCAGCAACATGGAGTCCATGGGAAAAAGACACGGTCTCCTGGCGGGAAAGCGGCGGAAAAAAAATCCAGCAAATCCACTCATGGATAACTGTTTTGGAAAAAATGATGTCCATCGGCTTTTTCCGCTCCTCCTTCGCTTTTTATTCGGCACGGTGCTTAGCGTTTGCGCCATTCGCATCGCCTTTCTGAGCCTGCGCGCATTTGCAATTTTTCGTACCTAGTTTTTCTCAAATTCACCGACAAAATTCCATTTTTTTTTGATGCCACTGCGGGCTGGGCGCCATTTTCCATTTTTTTTTTAAAAATAAACAAAAAAGACTTGCATGGCAGATTGGGAACTATTTGATGGCCTTCGACTATGAAAGCAGTAGTACGTGCACAGGGTAGGCAGATTAGCGCAAAGGAGGGCGACGTTTTCGAGCTCAATCGCTTTGCGGGGAGTGGCGCAGGGGACATTATCCAATTGGATGAGGTTCTTGTTCTCGGCGAAGGTGAAGGGGCAAAAATTGGGACGCCGCTCGTTGAGGGCGCTTCCGTGACCATTCGCGTCGTGGAAAATAAGCGTGGAAAGAAAATTTTGGTCATTAAGCGCCTGCGGCGCAAGGGATTTCACAAAAAGCGCGGGCACCGGCAGGAGATTTCGGTGGTTCGCGTGGAGAGCATTCAAGGATAAGGATTTGTCATGGCACATAAAAAAGGTCAGGGAACGTCACGCAATGGCCGTGACAGTCGCGGGCAGCGGCTCGGCGTAAAAAAGTACGACGGTGAGGTTGTCCGCGCGGGAAATATTATCGTCCGCCAACGCGGCACAAAGACGCACGCCGGCGAAAACGTCGGAATGGGAAGGGACTACACGCTCTTCGCACTCATCGATGGTTCGGTAAAGTGGAACGGGGTCCGGCGCCGCGTGTCCATTGTATCAATTTCCTAGCTTTGGACGACTGCAAAATTTGAATTTCAAGGCGATTTCTATAATTTTTATCCGTGGAACGGATAATTTCCTAGGGCTTTGGGCAAAATGGTAGATCGTTGTAGGCTGCCTTTAGGTCCAGGTATTCACCTATGCCCCTCTTGCAGTCACTGCAGAGCTCTGCGTCGCTGACCACGCATTTCTCACAGAAGCCCCAATTATTGACAAAGCGTATTTTGAATTGAGCAACACCAAATGCAAAATACAGACTCCAAACCTTGGAAAAGCCGGATTTTCCTTTTTTGCAAAGCCAGATAAGGCTCGATATGAGTGCCTTGATCGTCAAATAGGGCACCAAAACAATTGAAAACACAACATAGACAGTGGCATAGGTTTTCACTGTCCACAGATCATAGCGGGATATGCCTGCGCAATATTCATCGCTACCTGCGGCGGGCTTGCCGCTATCAACGTATAATGTACTTTCCATAGCATCTGCAGTAGAAACGATGCAGGTAGCTTTGTCAATGTTTTTCCGGCGGGCTTGAATTTTCGGAATTAGCCGACTACGTTTGTCGCAAAAAGATATCCCGTCGAAATTTTAACAATTCTGCGAGTGTGCAAACAATCTGCGTAGCCAACGCCAGCATTCATCCACCGTTGACCCATTACCTTTGCGGTGAAAATTAAATTTTTCACCTTCTCTGCGCAGGGATCGCCTGCGCCGCGCGATCTTCTATCTAGGATGAATATTTATTAAATCTTTTTTTGTGATTTTTCCGATTTTGCTCAATTTTCTCGTTTTCACCCTGATTGACTTTTTCATAATTTTCACGCTTACCCTGCTCGCGGGCAACGAAATCTTTCAGCTGCTGCTGACTTCTTTCTGCGGCAGCTTTCGAAGCATCTGGATTTGCTTTTTCTTCTTTTTCATTTTTTTTCTGCTTTAATTCCGCCTCTAATTTGATGGCTAGCGCAGTGAATTTCTGCAAACACGCAACGATGGCGGCACCATTGCTGGCATCGTCGCGAACGTCAGGATCGATGTCGGCGATATTGCGGACAAATCTCTGTGCCGATACTACATTTTGCAAATCACTATTGGTGTGCTCTGTCGAGGTGGCAATGCTGTCGTCCACAATGCCGAATGTTTCTTCGACCAAAAACCTTACAAACTTTGCTTTCTCGCCCACGTTGGAAAATCTGAAGAAATCCGTCCTGGCGGTATTTTCCAAGGAACCAATCGCGTCGCTAAATTGGTTGCCACTGAAAAAAGTAGCCCGAAGTGTCTCGAAGAAGATAACGTAGGCTGTTGGATTAAATGTTTGAACGTTAAAATCAGTTCCGGTTCCGGAAGCTGTACGACTGGTATGGCCATTTCTGCCAAAGGGAATTGTATTCATAAAAGTACCTCCTAGGGTGCACACATTCTTAGAGTAAAACGATAAAAGTCAACATTTTTTTAGAAATCATTGGAAAATTTATTCGTGGTCGGCTGTGGCTGCCGCTTCCATCTCCATGGCAATGCGGGGTGGGCTAAGGAGCGCCATTTTCATCGCGATGCGACGCTGGATGAGGGACGGTGCCAGGTCCGCGTCCGCCCTTTGGATGCTTCGATTAATGTCGGCAAGGCAGCGCTTGATGTGCGCGGAGTAGATGGATTCAATGCAGGCATTGATTGAGACGAGCGGGTCATCCGATGTTTTCCCGATGAAAATAAGGCGATTTGCGAAATTTTGATCATCCTCGGGTAATTCCATTAGAATGGACTCCAACTCTTTCTCGTTGAGCAGCTCACCGATTACATGGTTCAGCAATTTTCCCTCGGGGGTTGCCCTGTCAATCCACTGGTCCTCAATGCTTTGCATGATTATGGGTCGCCATGCTTCCTCGCAGAGGAGAAAGAACAGCAGTTGCTCCGTTGCATTAAGAATGTGATGGGTCGGTGCTGCCGGATCGAAGAAGTGCTCTTCCCGCATTTTTCCCCCGAAGAGGCGCCCATAGTCTTCGCGGATTTCCCGCATATCAGCGCCGACCAATGGGGCTATTTGCCGCAAAAACTCAAATTCCGTCACCTTGGAATTCGCCTCGTGGATCGTGGAAAAAATGCGCCGCAGGGCGTCGTTCCGATGGGCGGGAGATTCGCCGGTTTCTTCCATGTGAAAATCAACCAATACCTGCGCCGTTGGCTTGGCACCTTCGATGAGTTTTTTCAAAGCCTCGACTCCATTTTTCAGCAAAAAAGAATCGGGATCTTCGCCCCGGCCAAGGGAGACGAAGCGCAAATTCACACCTTCCCGCAGGGCCATGGGTATCAGTCGCACGGCGGCCCGCTGCCCCGCACTGTCGCCGTCGAGAATGCAGACAATTTCGAGCGCGTGGCGGTGAAGCAGGTGCATGTGTTGCTGAGTAATTGAAGTTCCCTGGGAAGCAATGGCATTGCCCAGGCCACATTCGAAGCATCGAATGCAGTCAATTTGCCCTTCGACGAGGAGAAATGGAACCTTTTCACTCACTTCCCTGCGGGCGCGATCGATGCCGAAGAGCGTGAAACTTTTGTGGAAAATGGGAGTTTCCGGCGAATTAATGTACTTTGCCCTTTCCTGGCCAGTCGATGCCGCAGGCGCACCTTCGAAATCTCTTCCCGTGAATGCGATGGTTCGCCCATGGGTGTCGCGGATGGGAATCATGAGCCGGCTGCGAAACCGAGGAAAAATAGTACCAGTTTCCCGCTTTGAATGGAGAAATAATCCCGACTCAACGAGTAAATTATTGCCAAATTGCGCAGCCAATTTATCTCCCACGGCACGGTAGTTGGCGGTGGCGAATCCAATGCCATGGCGCTCGGCGGATTCCAATGAAAAATGCCGGGCCTTCGTCCAGTAGAGGCGGGCGCGGTGGCCGCCATCGTCCACGGAAAAAAACGATTCGCAAAAGAAAGCTTCCACGCGCCGATGGATTTCCAACAAAGCCTCTGCGGTATTTTTTTCGCCGCGTTCACCGGATTTTTGGGAGGTGTATTCCAATGTGAAGTGGTACTTTTCTGCCAAAAACTCAACGGCCTCGCCGAAGGATAATTTTTCCATCAGCTGGATAAATCGAAATACGTCGCCCGAATTCCCGCTGCTGTAGCAGTGAAAACGGTTGCGCTCCGGATGAATAAAAAAGGAGGGTGTTTTTTCCTCGGTGAAGGGACTCAGGCTCCGCAGGTACGCGCCACACTTCCGCAGGGTCACATAGGTGCTCACCACGTCGCAGATATCAATTTTTTCCCGCAGGGCCTCGATGCATTCCCTTCGAATCATTGGCATTGCCGTAACCTATTGGCCATTTTTTCAAAGTAAACGGTGAAAGACAAAAATTTACCGCTTTTCACCCTTCGGCTTTGGAAAAATTTGCATGAAAAATTTTTCACAGGCATCGATTTAGATCAGATCGGCACGGGATTTCGACCGCGGAAAATCTGCGGCATCGCTGGGTTTTTTCATTTTTATGCAATTGCGATTGGATCGTCCTGGCATCTTTGCTATTCTATCCTGCTTTGATAGAACGCTATGCCGGCGGAGGCGGCGATGGCGCAGGCTAAGTTGGCGCATATTACTACCGACCACATAACGACCAGAGTTGGAATGAAAAATATCGCTAAAAAACTCGCCAACGCACCCAGCACACCGCAGCCAAGTCCAATGAGAATGACCGGAGTCCATTTGAGAATGGGCTTTTGTTCCGCTTTGCCGCCGGTCGCCACTTTGTCATCATTTATCTGCGATTTTTTAGTGTCTGGTACTTCATTTTCAGACAAGCTGTCCAATACGTCATCTTCAGGCAAATCGCCTAATTTTTTCATTTGCAGTTTGATATTCTCCGCATATGGGGACAGGGAATCTCCGCTTAATAATGTGTTCAAGCGCTTTGGTTTGAGGAAAAATAGGGCATGCACTACCTTGGATTGATTTTCTTCCGCGATGTACATTTGTAACAGAATGGCAGATAATTTTTTCTCATCTTTCATCGAGGAAATGATATTGCCCATTTCCTCGATCTCTATTTCATCGGCCGACAGGATATCTACCGTGGCATTGGTTGTCATCTCTTCTAAAATACCCGCTGCAATTTCTGAGCAGTCGAATGAGGACATCCAGGAAAAAATTTCAGCAACCTTTGCCGAATTAGTTTGGCGCATTTTCTCTAAAATTCCCGCTGCAATTCCATAGTGATCTTCTTTAAAGTACAATAAAATATTTGCAATTTCCTCGATATTCATTTCATTGCTTAGTAGTAATGCGATTAGGCCGTCGGAATCTTTAATTTGCATTTCCCTTAAAATTTCTGCTGCAAATTTTGAATAGCGGAATGTGGACATCCAAGCAAGAATTTCTGCAACCTTTGGCGAATCAGTTTGGCGCATTTTCTCTAAAATTTCCGCTGCAATTCCATAGCCACTTCCTTTAATCCTGGAGTTACTTTCTTCGTCGTCATTTTCCTCAAATTCTATCAAGATAGATCCAATGTCCTCGATATTCATTTCATTGCTTAGTAGTAATGCGATTAGCCCGTCGGAATCTTTAATTTGCATTTTCATTAAAATTTCTGCTGCAAATTTTGAATGGCCGAATGAGGACATCCAAGCAAGAATTTCTGCAACCTTTGGCGAATCAGTTTGGCGCATTTTCTCTAAGATATTCGCTGCAATTCCGTAGTTATCTTCTTTAAATTCCGTTAAGATGAATGCAATATCCTCGCTACTCATTGCATCACTTAGCAGCAATTCAACCAGTTCGTCGAAATTTTTAGTTTGCATTTCTACCAGGATATTTGCCTTTTCCGAATATTCACTACTTTTATCCATTAAAATGGCCGCAGCGGCGGTCAAGTTTTTTTCTTTTATGGTGGCAATGATGCTTTGAGATTTATCAGAAATATCGATACTTTCCTCAATTTTTGGCTGATTTTCCATCGCCTGGCGAATATCTGTTTTGCATGGGGATTGATCCAGGGAAGCTAAAATTGCCAACCTATTTTCCTCAACCATTTGCCTTAGGACGAGCGCTACTTTTTGTGGATTCAGTGAAAATATTTTTTCTAAAATCTTTGTCGCTTTCGACTGCAGTCCTGAGGCACACATTGCATCTAAAATTTTCACTACTTCCTTGTCGGATACTCTAACATCGGCCAGAAGCGTTGCCACAAACTCCAAATCCATTTTTCCAATGGCCATCGCCGCATGCTCACGGTCCATGCTGGGCAAAATATATGCCACTTTCTGCGGATTTATGGAATATATCTCCATGAGAATGTTTGCCACTTTCAATTGCAGTCCCGAGTTACACATTGCATCTAAAATTTCCGCCGCATTTGTAAAGCCCATTTCAATGTTGGCCAGAAGCTTTGCCGCAACCTTTAAATCCATTTTTTCAATGGCCATCGCTGCACGCTCACTGTCCATGATGGCCAAAATATATGCCGCTTTCTGCGGATTTATGGAATATATCTCCACGAGAATATTTGCCACTTTCGATTGCTGGCCCGAGTTACACATTGCACCTAAAATTTTCGCCGCATCCAAAAGGCCCATTTTAACATTGGCCAAAAGTGTTACCGCAACCTTTAAATCCATTTTTCCAATGGCCATCGCTGCACGCTCACTGTCTATGATGGCCAAAATATATGCCGCTTTCTGCAGATTTACGGAATATATCTCCATGAGAAAATTTGCCACTTTCGATTGCTGACCCGAGGCGCACATTGCATCTAAAATTCTCGCCGCATTCGGCAAGCTCATTTTAACGTTAGTCAAAAGCTTTGCTGCAAACTCCAAATCCATCTGCCCAATGAGCACTACTGTTTCCTCATCCTCCATGTGGGCCAAAATCTTTGCTCCCCTATTGAAATTTATGGCGCATATCTTTTCTAAAATGTCCATCACTTTCGATCGCTGTGTTAAATGGCACATTGCGTCTAAAATCCACGCCGCATTCAAAGTGGCTATTCTGTCATCTGACAAAAATTCCAGTAGGACTTCCGGCTTTATTTCGGAGAAAATGTCTATCACATTCATATTCTTTTTTTTGATGAAATAATTTAGAATGTCGACTGTCCTTTTGCAATCATTTAAATATAGCATCTCCAGGAACTTTCCCGCTCGCAATGTGCGTTTTGAATTGAACAAGGTTGTAAAAATCTTAAATATTTGACCATTGCTCATTTCGCTTTTACTGAGAATTGTCACAGCGATATCGACTTCTATTTCGCATAGGATGTCTGCCGCGTCGATTTGCCAGCCGAGAAGGGCCATCCAATTTAAAATCTCTGCCGCCTTTTCCGGCCGATCCACTGCCATTTTTCCTAGAACTTTAGAGGCAATTGGAATATTCTCGATCAAAATTAGGACAGCTTCTTCGGGATCTATTGCATCGTCCATAAAAATTTTGACCAACGTTGCTTCATCCAGTTCAATGGTCTGCAAAATACCAGCTATCGTTTCCCATTTATTATAGATGGCCATCCAATTTAAAATCTCTGTCACCTTTGTTTGCTGAGTCACTGCCATTTTTCCTAGAATTTTAGAGGCGACCGGAATGGCACTAGCATCTCCAGTCAAAATCACGGCGATTTCTTCGGGATCCATTGCATCGTCCATAAAAATTTTGACCAACGTTGCTTCATCCAGTTCAATGGCCTGCAAAATACCAGCTATCGTTTCCCGTTCGTCATAGATGGCCATCCAATTTAAAATCTCTGCCACCTTTGTTTGCTGAGTCACTGCCATTTCGCCTAGAATTTTAGAGGCGACCGGAATGGCACTAGCATCTCCAACCAAAATCTGGGCAGCTTCTTTGGAATTCATTTCACCGCCGCAAAAAATACTCAGCAATAGTGGAAAATTTTTCTCCGCCAAGGATACGAGCTTATTCTTTCCATCGTCCGATGGGTAATCTGGAAATTGTCCATGGAAGTGGTGCGCCATTAATTCGCTTAAATTTTCCTTCTCCTTCGCCGCTTCTATATGCCTCAGAATCTTTGTCGCTTTTTTGGTGTTTTCTATGGCGTGTAATACTCCCTTTGAAATATTCTCTGCCGCTTCCATTTTTTCATCAAGTTTAAGCTGCGTCAGACTCAGCGCCACAATTCTAGCGGAAATTCCATCACTTTTCAGAATTTCAATTGCCTTTTCTTGTCCTATCTCCAGCAGGGTATTTGCCTTTTGAAGGCACCTCAATCGCCTAAAAATTTTCGATGCTTTTCCCGGATTTTGGGAAAGCATTTCCGTTAAAATTTTTGCCCTGATTTGATTAAATTGTTCACTATCTTCTTTATCGGGGCACAAAATTTGGATCGTGCGCGATACGGACATTGCTCCATCGGAAAAAGCAGCCACCACCCCATCAGGATTTGTATCAAATGCCTCTATCACAATTTGTCGAGCTTCTTCTGCAGCAAGGTCCGCATCGGATAAACGCTCTGCCACCCATTTAAAGTTTGTTCCAGTGATCTTGTCGAGAATTCTATCTTTAAGTTGCGGTAAAGGCGAATCATTTTCTGTTTCCGTGGATTCCAATACATTTGAATCGGTGGGTTCGGATTGATTTTCGGGTTGCGAATTTGTGGCCGGGGGCAATGCAGAGGACGCAGATACCCGTAAAGTGCTATCAATATCTGACATAAATTTCTCCTTACTAAACAGCTATGGGAACACGCTAGTGAAATATACGGATTTGTCAACGGAATTTTTCCGTGAAAGCTGTAATTTCCGAAAAATCAAGCGATGCTCCAATTGATCGCCGAGTTGGCCAATTAATTTCGACCGCGGGCAAATCTGCACATCGCCGGGCTTTCTTCTATTTTTACGCAATTGCGGTTGGATCGTCCTGGGTATTTTTGCTATTCTTTGCCCTGCTTTGATAGAACGCTATGCCGGCGGAGGCGGCGATGGCGCAGCCCAAGTTGACGCATACCACCACCGACCACATGGTGACCAGAGTTGGAATGAAAAATATCGCTAAAAAACTCGCCAATGCGCCCAGCACACCGCAGCCAAGTCCAACCAAAATGATCGGGGCCCACCCGGCGAAAGGCACTGCCGCTGCATCTACTTTCTCCTTAGTTGCATCGTCTACTATTTTTTTCATTTCACCTTCTTTCGACATTTCATCTTCAGATAAAGTGCCTAATTCTTCTCCTTCTATGGCCTGCCTGATATCCTCCGCATGCGGGGCCAGCAATTCCGTCGCTAAAAATTTATCTAAATCGCTCGCTTCAAAAAATGACAGAATTTTCACCACCTTTGCCCGGTGCTTTTCCATGGCGTAGATCTTTCCAAGAATGGCGGATGTTTGTTCCCAATTTTTCATTGAAGAGATGATAATAAATAGTTCCTCAACTTCCAATTCATCATTTGCCAAAATATTTATCGAAATTTGCTCACTCATCTTGTCTAAAATACCCGCTGCAACAACATATTCTTCGTTTGCGATCATCCCTACCAAAATTTTTACCCCCTTTTCCGGCTGGGATTCGTTTATTTTCGCTAGGGCCTTTGCTGCAGTTCCATAGCTATCTTCATTGAAATGCGATAAAATTCCTTTCATATCTCCATAATTTACTTCATCATTTAATAGTAATTCTAGTAATTCAGTGCGTTTCTCACTTTGCAGCTTCGATAAAATATCATCCAACGACATTTCCCCATCCCATAGAATAGCACTAGCACCGCTAAAATTCTTGTCTTTTAGCGCATTGAGAATGCGAAATACTGCATCACCTAAGTCATCGGGATCATCGTCACTGCTCCACTGATCCAATGTCCGCCGGATTTCTTCTACGCATGGGTTCATATCCGGCTTAGTCAAAATCACATTCCTATTTTCATCGTTCATTTTGTGCAAGATGCGCGCTGCTTTTTTAGGATCTTTATTAAACGTCTCCGCCAAAATATTTGCCACTTTCGATTGCTGGCCCGAGGCGCACATTTGACCTAAAATCTCTGCTACATTTTCGCTGGTCATCCTATCACTTGCCAAAAATTGTGCCGCAACATCCGAAGCTATTTCCCCTAGAACCATTGCTGCAGCGTTAGAATCCATTGCATTCAAGATGCGCGCTGCTTTTTTTGGATTTTTGTTAAATATCTCCGCCAAAATATTTGCCACATGTGACGCGTCATTTAGATCGTACATCTTGCACAAAATTCCCAATATTTGTTTATTGCTAATTTCATTTTTTGTTAAAATTCCTACAACTATTTTCAAATTCATTCCCGTAAAAATATTAGCTATCATTTCCTGTTTGTCGCAGATGGACATTCGATTTAAAATTTGCGCCGCTTTTTTTGGCTGAGTTTTTCCCATTTCGTCTAAAACTTTAGCGACAATTGGAACAATGGTATCACCTTCTAGAAAAATTTGGGCGACCTCCTCAAAACCCATCGCATCGTCCATAAAAATGTTTGCCAATGTTGCCTTATCTAGGTTCATTGCTCGCAAAATATTGACTATCATTTTCTGATTGCCACAGATAGACATTCGATTTAAAATTTGCGCCGCTTTTTTTGGCTGAGTTTTTCCCATTTCGCCTAAAACTTTAGCGGCAATTGGAATGATGGCGTCATCCTCTGCAAAAATTTCCGCGGCAGCCCTGAGGCTTAGTCCATCGCCGATAAAAATTCCCAATAATACTTCAAAATTTTTCTCCGCCAATGTCACTAGCATCTGCATTTTTGGGGCATATCCAATTTTATCATCTTGGAGAATTCCTTTAGCTTCACTGAAATATTTATTCATTAGGTCGCTGAAAGTATTATTTTCCTCGGCCTCCGAGTCATCTTTCTTCTTTTTCAATGCCTCCAAGTATTCAGATATTTCTGTCCCTTTTTCGGGTTTTAAGTCATTTATTTCTTTCAAAATTTTGTTTTTATTTTCATCGTCCATCATTTCACTCAATATCACTGCCACATACATAGTTGAAATTTCATCTCGTAACAGAATCTCGGCCGTTTTCCGGGGTGTCATTTTCTTTAAAATTCCCGCCATACTTTCCCCATTGAGAAAATTGAAAATTCCCAGCATTTTTTTGGGATTTTTGTCGAACATTTCCACTAAAATATTGGCCGCGGCTTGATGTATTCCTTTTATGCCCTTATCATTTTGCTTGAAAATATTGGCCGCTGATCGGGCGAACATTCTATCATCTAAAAAAGCAGCCGCCACGCCGTTAGGATTCTTCTCTGCCAATTTCACCACAAGCTTAGCCGCACTGGCACTGTTGTAGAAAAAACGCGCTGCATATTCTAAATTTTTCGCCGCTTTTTTAAATTGTTTTTTTTCAATGTTGCCGAAAATTTCATCTTCTGTCTTTTTGTTCCACGACAATAATTCGTTGGCTTCTTCCGCTTCGTCTTCTTGGTCCGCACCAGAAATTAGATTATTTTCCGTTTGTGCAAACATTAACTGATTCGGATCGGTTGGATCCGCGACAGGATTGCGCGTGTCAATAGGCGAACTTGTCGAAGGGCTCGACGTTTGGAGATCGGTTGTTTCGGGTATCATAGACTATTCCTTTGCAAGATTCAAACACGTACATTAATGGAATATCGAAAATTGTCAACGAAATTTTCTTGGCTTAAAAAGAAATTTTCCTTGAATAACCCCGATGCAATTGCGCGTTAAAAATGTAAGGAAGCTCTACGGCCGCCGGGAGGTTGTCCGCGACGTGAGCATGGAAATTAACGGTGGGGAGGTGGTTGGACTTCTCGGGCCAAATGGTGCCGGAAAGACAACTACATTCTATGGAATTGTTGGACTGATTCCATTTTCCGCGGGGAAAATTTTTCTCGGCGCAGAGGAGCTATCCCGCATGCGCATATGCGAAAGGGCCCGTGCGGGAATCGGCTATCTTCCCCAGGAGCCCTCCATATTTCGCCACCTCACAGTGAAGGACAACTTGGAAGCCATCGGCGAGATACTGCCGCTGACCGCCGAAGAAAGGAGACGGCGCATTGGTCTCCTCTGCGAAGAGCTTGGGCTGATTAATGTCTTATCCCAGCGAGCAATAACGCTTAGCGGCGGCGAGAGGAGGCGATTGGAAATTGCCCGTTCCCTTCTGAGCCATCCAAAATTTCTCCTCCTCGACGAACCCTTCAGCGGGGTAGATCCGATCAATGTCTATGAGGTGCAGCAAATTATCCTTCGTCTCAGGGACCAGGGAATCGGAATTCTCATCACGGATCACAACGTGCGCGAGACCCTCTCCATCGTCAACCGCGCCTACCTCATCTACGGCGGCAAGGTGCTGGCCGCAGGAAGCCGAGATTTTTTGCTGAGTGACCCACTCAGTCGAAAATTTTACCTGGGTGAAAACTTTACCATGGAATAGCGGGCAAAAAATCCGCATTAATTGCATTATTTTCTTGCAAATTCTAAATTCATCCACAGACTAACGTCTACTATGCATAGGTTACATTGTGAGTTTGGAGCATTGATCAATAGGAACTCCACCAACTTACCCAGCAAAATATCACTGGGCTTGCTTTCGTCGATTTTTATTATTTTAGAAACTCCCGTCTGGGCATTGGCAATTTTACTCAGTCCAGTGGCCCTGGCTGTCGGAGGTAAATTCAAAAATTCCCTGGCAAATGTCATTTGCCTGGGACACATCCGAGCTTTTCTGAGCGCCGCCCTCGCCAAGCCAGGGGCCGATGAAAACGGGGGAGACAATTTGAGCAATATTCCCCGTGGGAAAATTAACGTGGATCGGCTCAAAATCGGCTATAGGCTGAATAATCCGTGCGCTTTTTGGGATGAAAAATTTGAAAAGCTTCTGGAGGACACGGAAATTTTTTTCCCGGAAAAAATTGAGTCAATGTATTGCGCGGCCCAATTGGCACTGGCGACGCGCTGCAATAATCTGGATCAAAATGCAGTAAAAACGTTCGAACGCAGACTGTGGAAAGGCCTAGGCGAAATAGTAAAACTCGCCAAGGCAGCTAAAACGGGTAGCGTGGACGAAAATATTCTCACCATGGTCTACGTCGATGTTTTTAATTATGCTGCGCGTTGGTCATTTTCGAATGCCCTATCCCTGCCCGCATCTCCCCTGCTCGATGCCAGGGTATTCGGCATATGGGCCGATGATGAAAAGCAGGATTTATCGGAGGTTAACATAGACGATATTCACCAATGCATTGAGCCCCTTTCAAAATTGGTCGACTCTAGACTGCTGCATAAGGTAGATACGGTGAGCATAAAAAATTTCTTCACCAAGGTCGCCGGGGTGTGGGACTGCGTCAAAATTGTCGGCATGGGTTTTTACAATACGGTATTCGAACTGCAAACTTCACCCCTCGGCCCCGTATGTGTTAAAGAAATTCAAAGCAACGCAGAAGAAAGTAAAAAATTTCTATCCCCAGTCCTTTGCAAGTTTTTCGAATGCGCAACCGCCATGAATCCCAATCTATTTGGAAGGACTGCATTCACCAGCGAAATTGGCGAACTATTTGCCAGGCATAGGGACGGATTTTTGCCGACCCATATTACCCAAAAGTGTGATTTTCAAACGGTAGATAAAAAAGTCGAATACATCGCAATGGGCAAAGTAGACGGCGAGGTAGTAGGAAACTTAATAGGCACTGGATTTTTCAAAGATGGAAGTTGGATAACAGAGGAGGCAGTTGAATCGCTAATTGACTGCCAATTCCTCGAAATGCTAACCGGAAATTTGGATGGGCACCTCGGCAATTGTGCCTTCGGCCATGATAAACGCTTTCGTATCTTTGATGCGGGTTTCGCATTTCCGCCATTTCATGCGGTGGGCAAAAGGACTGACATTGCCCAGCAAGCAGCACGTCAGCTATTGCGTGACGGCATTTGGTTTGAAGGTAGTGAAGTGGAAAGAAATCAGAAGAGAATTCGCAAGCATTTCCCGGACATTCACCTATCAGTTGATCCTAACAAAATAAATTACATTAAATGCGATGTTTTAATAACAGTGTATTACTACGGCAGGAGAAAAAATATTTTGCAACAAATACTTACTCAAGTTAATTGTCTTCTTAGCAAAATAGAGGTCAAGGGATCAAGCGAAGAGCTTAATGCGTGGTTATGCAACATTATTTACGATGAAGCGATGATGGCACTGCACACTTATAACGAAACATTTCCATGGCTCACCGCAAAGCTAAAACTTGCATACACGAAAATATTAGATGATTTCGAGGGAATATGCGAAAGCAGAATGAAAGCCTACAATTTTACGCAATGGGAAATCGATGCAACGAAGGAACGCGCGGCGTTGCTCCGAGGAAAGCTAAATAGCACTGTTCAGTACGGCGGAAATTATAAAGACTATGTAAGCTTTTTACGTGGGCAGTTGAGGATAAATCAAGATGTATGGCGTCAATCGATGCTTGGATCCCTATTAGTGCAATCAATGGCGCCGTAGCTAAATGCCAAAACTTAGCCATTCAAATCCCCGGCAATGCGCCAGTGCAGACCTACTGCCCATCTTTACGCGCAGTGGAGTTGAGCCCTTCGTCGATCGCATTTTCCTTCGTCTGAGGCTTGGATGGAAGGACGCGGCACCCGTAGCGAACAATCAGCTTATTTTTAAAATTTCGCATCTTTACCGCGTCGGCATTGCCGTCTGAAAACAGGATAAACTCGCTGGGATTGTTCAGGTAAAATTGCTCTGTTATTTCAGCAAATACATCGCCGGAAGTCTCCAATTCGATGTTGCCTAAACTCTTTTCCTCCTCTCCACTTTTTACCAGCGACAGGTCGATGCTGTTATTTTCATTGTACTTCATGCAGAGATAGGAAGGCGTAAATGTGCCTTCGTCCTGCTCCCGCAGTTGGTAAATTCGCTGTAATTTATAGTCGGCTTCGATGATGGATTGGTGAATTTGATGGCAGGTTGTTACACAAAATAATTCATTGCGTATGGCTTCTAAGTAGGCATTTCCCCTTGTGGGATTGATGGATTTAATGTCGTCGCCCAGCAGATTGAAGGCGAGATTGATGTAGGTTTTAAAGTCGATATTCGAATAATTTTTCACGTAATCCTCATAAAATTGGCTCGCATTGGTGATTTGAAGGATGTTTTCGATGTAGTTTGCCGCAAGCCCGGTGGCAGTTAATTGGTCCGATGTGCCGGGAGTTTCCTTCTCCGCCTCTTCTATTACCTTGAAGGCCTTTGGCGTAATATTGAATCCATCGCGGATGCGCTGTCCGTCCCGCTGGTCCATTTCATCGGTAAATGCGGTTAGGTGGCTGCATACGGCCTGGGCCTCCTTGAGATCGCCGTCGATGGCCTTTAATAATTCCTCCTTTTGTCGCAGCTTTTCCATGCTCTTGGGATCCCTGCGCATGCGAAGCTTTGCCAGGTAGGCATCGGCGGCTTTTTTCTGGGATTCGTAGGTGGCGACATTGTCCTTTGCGACGGAGAGGGAAAATTTTGCAAAATTATAGAGCTCGCTGATGGTTTTTATTTCCGTCCCAGCCGTTTTTTCGGCGTACTGGGTGAGTAGTTTTAACACCTTCTGGCTCTGCGGTGAATAGGCCTTTTCGTTGATAATTTGCCGGTCAAATGGCTTTGGCGATTCCGGTTGCTCTTCTCTTTCGGCCTCCCCTTCCGCCGGATGTTCTTCCGCCGACTCCTTCGCATCGTCGGGCAAATTTTCCAAGTCCTCCAGCAGGCGGCCCTGGACCGCGGCACTGAAATCTAGGTATGGCTTTGCCGATCCGTTGGGATTGATGCGCTGGGCATGGATGAGTGCATTTCCCATCTTTCTCTTTTCCAAATTAAAATCCACGGAGTGGGATCCTCCAAAGGTCTTCCACTCGTGTCTCCGGTCCGCAGCCTGGGATTTTCCAGCGCTGGCAACGAGCGATGCTGCATTGGGAACGAAGGCGCTGTAGTCCTCAATTTTTTTGTCCTCACCGGCCGTTGCCGTCTTGGCGAGTGAACTGATGAGGCCCTGAATATTTCCACCTCCAATGTTTCCACTCCCTGCTCCAGAATCATCCATGTACTCATCCTAGCGGAGTCGAATCGCAAATAAAAGAAATTTTTTTAGTGGAGAAAAAGTGCACGCTTAAATTTCTCCGGTGAAAAAATTTTTCAGAATTTTCTTGCACGCCGGCAGACTTCTTTAGAGTGATGCCACATGCGGGTGTAGTATAGTGGCAATACATGAGCTTCCCAAGCTTAGGCGGAGGGTTCGATTCCCTCCACCCGCACCAGAATATTTTTTATCGGCCATGGGCAATATTCCATCCATTCAATCCTTTCTCGAGCGCCGCAGCACATTGGAGCGGCAGATGGAGGAGGAGGGCTTCTACGGGGACGGGAGGACCGCCGCGGCCGTCGTCCGCGAACACCGGCAAATTGGCGCTCTCGTCGATGCCTACGGGGCCTATGTGGCGCTGCAGAAAATCATGGCGGAGGCGGAGGAAATTCTCGGCGATCCGTCCATGGATGCAGATTTGAAGGAAATTGCCCGCGGAGAACTGGAGGAGGCGAAGCAGCGCATCGATGAGGCGGAATTTCGCATGCTTGGCCTCATGATACCCGACGATTCCAGCGACTCCCGCAACACTATCCTGGAAATTCGCGCCGGCGCCGGCGGCGATGAGGCATCGATCTTTGCCGGCGACTTATATCGAATGTATTTGAGGTTCAGTGAATTAAAAAAGTGGTCCGTGGAGACAATCAGTGCCCACGGGTCCGAATGCGGTGGCTTTAAGGAGATTATTTTTCTTATTACCGGTGAGGATGTTTACCGGGAACTGAAGTTCGAATGCGGCGTCCACCGGGTGCAGCGCATTCCCACGACCGAGGCCAATGGCCGCATCCATACTTCGACGGTTACCGTGGCCGTGCTGCCGGAGGCGGAGGAGGTGGATGTGCAAATTTCTCCGGAGGAGCTGGAAGTGTCCGTTTGCCGCGCCAGCGGACCGGGGGGGCAGGGAGTCAATACGACGGATTCCGCGGTGCAAATTTTGCACAGGCCAACGGGAATGATCATCTACTGCGCCGATGAGCGCTCCCAGCAAAAAAATCGCGTGAAGGCAATGAAAGTGCTACGCTCCCGTCTGCTGGAGCAGCGACAGCGAGAGGAGCGTGAAAAGTATGCATCCAATAGAAAAAATCAAGTGGGCTCGGGGGATCGGTCCGAGCGTATCCGCACCTATAATTTTCCGCAAAATCGCCTCACTGACCACCGCATCGGCCTCACTCTCTATAGCCTAACGGAAATTATGGAGGGGGAATTGGGTGAGGTCATTGGCGCACTCCAGAAGGCGGACCAGCGACAGCGCATCCAGTCATTCCAATGCCGGCAGTGAGGTCCGTGCCGTGCCACCGATCCGATGTGTCGAAAGGCTGCGATTTTTTTAATTTCTGCCGGCGGATCCACGGTACTTCACCGGGCGCCGCGCGGATCCCAGTTGCCCATCGCCGCCGGCGAACCTTCCGAGAAAAGTGCGCGGCGCTTACTCATGGGCGGTGCAATTGGGCAACCATCCTAGAAAGAGAATTCGACGGCACTGGTAAACCAGAGTAGATTCTGGTGATTGCCGGAAGCGTTGACGTAGCTTTTCTTCGAGCACGCATTTCCTGCAATTCGCACGCCGGTGCGAAGGAGCGAATGGGCCTGCCGGGAATAGATGAAGTCCAGGTCAACGGCATAGAATTCGCGGTCCTTGCGCTTACCGGCAAGTTCCTCAACGAAGAAGTTGCGAATTCCCCCCGGTCGACCGCAGCGATCGTAGCCCAGTGTTAATTTGCCACTGAAGGAGCAGTCACTTAGTCCGAATCGGTCAAGGTCACAGTCGGTGCCAATTGATGCGAAAATGCAGACATCATCCTCGGTGAAATTGTAGACAATGTAGGTTTCCAGCGGAATCAAAGGATTGGTCAGTATGCCAAAGAAAATTTCATCCGTATGATTTTTTGCGCCTTCGCTATTTTCTCCGAGGTTCGTATAGAAATAGGACTGATAGCCGAAGTCGATTTCGTAGGAATCATCAATGGAATGCGCATAGCCGATGTAGGGGGCCATCTTATTGGTGGCATCACTCCTCGCCATGAAGCGGGATGTTAGTCCGAAATAGCCGCTGCCGCCGCATATATTTTCCTCCAAATTGACGGAAAGGTTCACATTTTCCTTCCCGTGCTTTGCGCCACAGCTGACAAATTCCGATTCGAATCGCGTTCCGGTTGTCAAATTCAGCGCCGGAAGCGACAAGGGCGTAAGTAAAGCGATCAATGCCCCAAGAGCGCTAATTATTTTTAAGTTTTTCATCAGTTCCTCCACATTATTTCACTGCCAATCCACCGCGGCTAAGGGCACAGGCAATCCGCTGGGAACAGTGCACCCTTCCCGTAAAAGTCGGAACCCGCCCGCACGGCCACCGGCAAACCGGACAACGAACAAAGCAAATTCGTGGTGGAGCTGATCGGGATCGAACCGACGACCTCATCATTGCGAACGATGCGCTCTACCAACTGAGCTACAGCCCCACTACTATGGTGCCGTTTTTTGTATCGTTAGGGCCCATTGTCAAGAAAAATAATTACAAAAGTTTCCACTCACTAAAAAAAATAAAGAGGTAATTTTAATCCCTATGAGCACGGGTAATCGACGGTTATCTGCCTGCAGCTCTCATGCAGCGGCTAGGATGCAATGGAGACATTTTCAAAATGGTAAATTGCATCCGCCTGATTGGTGTTGCGGGGAGTGAGAATTTCTATGACATCCCAGCGGTAGGTGCAGATGGAGTCGGAATATTTTTGCACATAGGCCTCCCCGGTTTGGAGGAGCATTTTTTTCTTCCGTGGCTGCCTGGCGGCGCCATAGGCGCCGATGCGGTCGTCTCTGGACCGGGTTTTCACCTCAACGAACACGGTAACATCCCCATCCCTGGCGACGATGTCCAATTCTCCCCGGCCCATGCGCCAATTTTTTTCCACGATGCGATAGTGCTTATGCAGCAAGTGCCGCATGGCGACGCCTTCGCCCCACCTACCCCGCTGCAGTGTAGATCCAATCATTCCAGCACTTTGATATGTTTTTTTCCCGGTGGCAAGCATTTTTTTACTAATTTCGCCGGTAGGCGTCGTGGAGCCGGAGGAGCCCGGCCAATCGGTTGCCATTGCCGAGAACGGGCAAGACATTCACCTGTGTTTTTCCCGATTCCATGAGGCGAATGGCATCTCCCAGTTGGCTTTCACTGTGAATTTTTCGCGGCTCCCGACACATGATGTCCTCCGCTGCAATGCCGCGGAGATTTTCAGTTTCCTGAATGAGTCGGCGAATATCTCCATCGGTAATGATGCCGCAGAGGCGCATTTCACCGTCCACGATGCAGCAGGCACCCAATGAATTTTTAGTCATGCGTACGAGGACCTCACGGATGGGCGTGGCCGGAGTCGCATGGGGAATGGCGGGCATGGGCTGCATCACGTCTGCCACTCGAAGCAGTAGGCTGCGGCCCAGCTGGCCGCCGGGGTGGAGCTTGGCAAAGTCTTCGCGGCAAATTTTTCGCATTCCCATGAGAACCACCGCAATGGCATCGCCGACGGCGAGGGCGCCGATGGCACTGGTCGTTGGGATCAGATCCAGCGGGTCCGCCTCTCTGTCCACGTAGGCTTCCAGCGCATAGTCGCAGCGGACGGCGAGTGGGGATGAGCGGTTGCCAACGATGGCGATGAGTGGGGAATGGAAGGATTTAAGTATGGGGACCAGTGTGAGCAATTCGTCAGTGGCACCGCTGCGCGAAATGAGGAGGGTGGGATCTCCGGGGGAATAAATGCCCAGGTCTCCGTGTAGGGCCTCCGTTGGGTGGAGAAATACGGTCTGCTTTCCCGTGCTAGTAAGCGTGGCGGCGATTTTTTGCGCAATAAACCCTGACTTCCCAATGCCGGAAATGATGATTTTTCCACCGTGGGCGGCGAGGAGGCGGATGGCGTCGACCCATTGACCATCGACGCGGTTTGCGGTCTCCAGGATGGCAGCCGCTTCCACCTCCAATGTCTTGCGGGCTTGCATCTTTATGTCCTCGCCGCTAATATCCACTTCATCCATTGAAAAAATGTAGGCACTGCAGAGGCGCCACGCCACTCTTTTTTACGCCAATGGAGCAATTTTTATATTTTTTGACCCCGATCGCATCATTCAAAATCCGAGATTAACTGGCAGTCTTGCAATGGCGATTACCGCTTTGACAGAGGCCTAAACGCGGAAACGCGAAAAATCTTCTCCCGCTAAATTTTTCAGGTTTTGATTAAAAATTTTCGATGCAATATGAGGTAGCGTTGGGGAAAATCTCCTAAAAGTAGACGCATTGATCCGTGATAAAATGTCTTAAAATCTTTTATGCCAGCTAGTTGCTAGAAGATCGTTAATGTCAGAAAATGAGCCGTGGGCAATAAAAAAAGCGGCCTTTCCCGGCTGTAATTTAGTAAAATATTAGATGTAAATTAGAAGGAATGAGCGGGCCCGGCTCTGCTGGGCCTTTAAATAACGCCGCTGCACAGCGGCGGCGCCAACTAATTCCGGTTATATTTTATTAAATTTCGGTTATATTGTACTAAAATCCGGCCACATTTTTTCAAAAGTAGCATTTCACGTTGAGTTAATTTTCCAATTTAATTTCAATTGAATTTATCTTTAATAATCCAATTATCTAAATTCTGGCTCGATGCTTACTCTAACTCAAACTATCCATTTTAATGTAATTGCATTTAATGCAAAATCCGATAGACTTTTCGAAAGTATTACGCCTTAGTTACTTAAGCGCGCTTTTAAAGTAGGTTTTTACTTTATTGGAACCGCCGTGCTTGGATTCATTAATTGGATGAAAGTCCAAAAATATTAGCCATAAAAAGAAATAAAATCAATAAAGCCATTGGATAGGAACACCCACCCGGTTGAAAAAAAATTTTGCAATCGGGCGAAAGTGGCCCAAAGCAGACGGGTAATCAGTGACTCATGCGGTGCTGCAAAGCATTTTACAACCCCAATCGCATCATTCAAAATCCAAGATTAATTGGCAGTCTTGCAATGGCAATTACCGTTTTGGCAGATCCCCAAACGCGGAAACGTGAAAAATGATGCGATTGAGGTAATAGTTTAGTTTTTCCACCAATTCCTTAAACGTCAGTGAGCTTTCTCTAAGATATTGCATTTTAAGTGATTAACCCTGGTGCGCGTATTATTATTATTATTTCATGTGGCGCAAAATTTGCTTTCATCTCTTGCCGGCTAAATTTTCCTGGAATCGCAGGGGAGGAAGGTGCCATTAAAATTCGCATTTCAACGGAGACAAAAAAAGCTGTGTAAGAAAATTTTCCTTGACTAATTGAAATTTATTCTCTAAACAGGAGGGCATAATAAGCTATGGTAGGTAATAAAGATTTAAATCAGCAGAATGGTATGACCTCAGCGAATGACCGGAAATTGGCTGGGGCCGGCAAAGGTGGCGCGCCTGAAATTGGCAAAATTGACGGACTTGGGGCAGACAACGTTACAGATAAGCTCTCCTTCAAGGATTCGCTCACTATTCTGAAACGAGTGGCCATCACCATTGCGTGCCCCATACTGAGCGGTGGACTGGGAACCCTAGTCACGCTTCTGGCCATGCATTACGCCCTTGGCTCAATCGTTCTCTGGGGTGTCATTCTCGTCGGAACGGGTGGTGCACTCATTGGCCTGGGTGCCGCATTCTACTGGATGTTTTTGAGCTATTCGCCGCTTCCGGAAAAATTCAATGCCCCTGAAATTGCCGCCAACATCGTCTCCGTCTGCAATGCAATGCAGCGCGTCGCCAATGCACTGAAGACTTCCGAAGGCGGAAATTTTTCCGCCGCCAACGACGCGCTCATGGAATTATTTGACGCGATTAATGATTTCGCAAGCCATTCCGATACGGAGCGGTTCGGCCTCAGTAAAAATGTCTCAAAAATGCTACAGATTGACGGCGACAATGCGCAAGGTGCTTTGCAATGTTTGAAAAATGTGGAATCGCGCTTTGCAGTCCTAAGGGATGCGGCCAAAATTGATCGGAGGACCATCGAAGCTGCACATCGGTCAGAAATCGAGTTTATGGGTACCCTGCAGCCGAAGGAAGTTAGCAGTGAAGCATGGCAAATCCTCTACGAACGCGAGCTGATGCAGATGATATCTGCTGCGGAATCAGCAGAGCCCGGTAAAAAATATGAAACCTTTCTGCTTTGCATCATACATGCCGCGAATTCATGTGGGGAAATCAACTCTATGCAAGGCATGAAATTCTTGAATTTGCTGCGCAAATCATGTAGAAATCATAGTTTAATATTCACAAATAAAAAAAACTTTAACTATATTCATCCATTTGCGCTAAAACTTGATTGCGATGTTTTTTTATGTGCACTAAGTTGTATAAATGATCAAGAATCATCTACTCTTCTATGGAGCATGTTATATTTGCAATTTGCGCTCAACGTAATGGATGCGTATCTATGTCCGCTACATAGCGGCATAGCAGCGCTAACCGATGGTGGATCAAAAATTAATTTGCCTCCCGATGCCTTGAATTTGCTCGATTTATCCATTGCCGTTGCGAGCAATGAAAATGAGAAAGCAAAAGAAATCGACGATATCGTTGGCAAACTGCAAGACAAATATCGAGAAAATGAGGATCGATACCTCTGTGATCTGATTGAATCTTTAAGAAAAGACGAGAAAGATTTTAGCAAGTGCCTAGCCGATTTTAAGGAATTAAATGACAATCCTTTCAATCCGCAAATGCGTAAAAACATCACAGATTTGGCCGAACTAATTGATGGGATAAAAGCTAACCGCAAAGGGAGCAATTGCGACAGCCCAGTCGATGCGCTTAAATGCAAAATGCGCGAAGCGATCGATTGCATTGCCGATGGTGAGAGTTCGGAAACGGCCAAATCGATTAAAAATCTGTTCACAACGATTGAATTCTGCACGGAAGATAAATTGGACGAGGCATTGGATGCGGCAGGGCAATGCCTCCAGTCTATGATTTCGGAGTACTTCCGCGGCATTAAGTGCAAATACGAAAAGTTTGATAAAAAATTAGACGAATTGGAAGATTTGCTAGGAAAAATTAATATGCTCTTGGCGACTGCAAGGGGGCAGCTCTAGGGTTAAAATGAATTCAAATGGCCCATGGGCACCGGGAAATAAAGCGCTTGGCAGCGCAGTAAAACTAACTACCCTTCGCAGATTCACTGTTGATGATGCTTGGCAATTTGCCTTGGGCTTTGATTTTTTACAGTCGTCGGATATGAGACAGCGTTGGAAAAAAATCTTCCAGAAGTGGACGTATTGGGCCGTGATAAAATGTCTTAAAATTACCCCAATCGCATAAGTGCTTTTTTGATTCCCTTTTAAATTTTTTATGCATTGGTAGAATTAGAAATGCTCCTTGTTTCAAATTCGAATTCAAAATTCATATTGCGACCCATGTCGAAGCTACGACCGTCGTAAATTTTTGATTTTCAAATGGATCCACACGCGATGTTTGCTTTTTAGAGGTATTGATTCCATGGCCTGCGGATGGACAATTATCTTTGCCCATTTCCGGTGGCAAAATGCTTTCCGTTTGCAGATGAGGCATTTAAGCAT
>JAIRXK010000032.1 GCA_031268315.1 Puniceicoccales bacterium
AGAATCTCCTCCGATAGATTATAGCGAAAATTTTCCGTTTGGCAACGAATATGGGAAATTTTATTTCCCCGAAAGAAGCATTCGCAAAAATTATTTATTTGGAATTACTTAACTGCAAAAAAAAGGCAGTGCATTGCAAATTTTAGCGTATTTTAGCCGCTGAAATCTCCATTTCGGCCCTGCAAAGTTTAATATTTTCACTTATTTCGCTGCTATAGGGAAGTAATTTTTCATTTGCAAGAATTTCACGTTGAGCTTTCTCTGAAAAGTGCGATAAAATTTCACCGACTTTCATCTTATTGCCATTGATTTCCTGACACATTTTTTCAAAAATATTAATGACACTGGCGGCGTATTTATCGCCGGCATCGTAGGTCATTTTTTCATAGAGAAATTCTAAAATTTTCGCCGATGTTTCACTGGGAATTTTGCCATTTTGCAAAATTTTCACCGCTGTCTCCGGATCCATTTGAAATAGGAGTGATGCGGCGGCGTATGTGCTGCTCTCTTCCCAGAACATTAGGATCTCTGCCACCACTTCGATTTCACCGTAATTGCACATGGTGTGCAATGCATTTGCCACGGCACTATACTTCGTAGCATCGTTGCAATTAAGTATAATTTTCTGCATAAAATCATTCTTTTCATTGTTCTCAAGTTTCCATGCATGGAGAAAAATCTTCCCTATGACATCTGGATGACTATTGAGCAATTTTGTCTCCGGTGTTGGGACTGTGGGCGTTGAATCACTTGATGATTGGGGGAATATTTCCCCTATTAAAATTTCCCCTATTAAAATTTCCCCTATTAAATCTTGCTCATTCTGATCTAACTGATTAAAAAAAGTTATTCTTTTGTATTCCTTATTTACTCCATTAGTAATGCTTTGAGCAACTGAATTGCTGCCAATGTCTATTATTAATGACACAAATTGATTGTCATAGGCATCGGCTGTCATTGCATGTTTCATGTGCGCTAAAATTTTTTCTAATTCCTGTCTTTTTTTAGCTTTAGCCATCTCAATTAAAATAGCTCCAACCTCCTTTGTTTGGCGCAGGACATTAATTTTCGATTCGTCTATGCCGATTTCCTTTAATTTATCAAGTGAGTTTCCGGTTAATTCCTCCACGTTCACTGAAGTCGTCTGACCTTCCATGGCGCATATTTTTGCTAAAATTTCCGCTGCGTGCCTCGGCGAAATATAGGAGGACATTAGCACAGATGTTGCGTATTTCGGGCTCATGCCGCGGATGAGATTTTCCGGCCAATTTTCCTTGGAAGTGGGGGCCATTAAGATTTGTGCCGCAATGCTCGTTTCTTCCAGCGCGCACATTTTGTCCAAAATTTGTGCCATTTTACCCTCTTCCAATGCTTGTGCCGCAATGGTTGGCACATTTGCTTTTCCCTCCTTCATCAGATGTGTCAAAATTTGCGCCGCATCCCCGGGATTGACATGGGGTTGATTGAGCATTTGCAATGCTTCATTTGGGGCGCTATCCCACTTAGAGGTAATTTGATCGAGCAAACTGTCCTCTTTTTGGGGAATGGATTTTTGCACCGTAGGTGCAGTAAAGTGCCGCATCGGCGCCAGGCTTTCTTGTGCAACGGATGGCGATTTTTTCGGTTTAAAATTGGAATTGGGCTCACCTGCTTTGAGATTCTTTTGCGGAGAAGTTTCACCATGGTCCCCATGGTCCCCATTGCCAAGCGGTTTGAAATGGCTGAGAAACATCGATGGTCCATTGGAATTTTTTTCCTGCCGTGCGAGCCTTGATCGCTTTGCTTTTGCACGTGCCCTGTGACTAAGGGCTACTCCGACCAAAGTGCCAATGATTGCTAGGATTAGGATTAGCGGAAATTGGAATGGAAGAGCCATACTTATGAGTATGCCGATTAGGCAACCGACAGCGAGGCCAAGAATTCCCGCAAGAAACGAAGAAAGCACAGCAAGAAGAGTGGATAAAAGTTTTTTTACTTTGATGGATTTTGTCCCATTGCTATGCACTACAGGTTGTTTTTCCGGGAGAATTTTTCTGGAACTTTTCTCTGATTCTAAACTTTCTTCATGGCCAATGTATCGTTCCAATAGTCCTTTGACTGGGTCTGAAAGTTGTTCCAAAAGCAATTGCTGGGTCTCTCCATGGGTGAAGGTTCGGCAAATTTTTGCCGCCAATGCGGTTTCCCCGGATTCACACATTGCGGTAAAAACTCCTTTTCCAAATTTGGGGTTTGTTTTGCACATCTCCTCAACTCCCATGGCGAGATTTACTCGGTCGTAGCTGCGGTTTGATGCGTAAATATGTGTCAATATCCTTGCGACCATTTCAGGATCCCTGGTGTTTAGCATGGCATTTTTCGCATCGACATGGCTTCCTTCTTTGTAGTTGCAAAGTGTTTCCACCAATTGCTCTTCATTCGCGGATAGTTTGCCATCAAATGCCAGTGCCCTGTCGATTTTGTCCATGTCATTCTTATCGCTGCATCTCATTTTCAGGTGTAAAATTTGATCGCCATAGAAGGACTTGCTGATGTCGCCCATGCGCAGTAAAACTTTTATTGCTTTTCCGGGATTCTCTCCCTTATACATCCCAAATAAAATATCCTGTACTTTTTTCGCTTGCGTTAATTTTATGAATTTTAATTTTGCTTCGCCAACTTCTTCTACGGTGTGATTTTTTTCTAATTCACTTATTTCTTGCCTATTAAAGCCTTTCTGATTCAGTGTAGCTTCATCGACATTGACGAAATCTTTTAGAATAAAGCAGATGCTTTCGAAAATTGCCGCGACATTTTTTTCTGAAATCTTTGGAGACGATAGCAGGGCTACGGCATGGTCGATATCCATGTCATGAATAATAAATTTTCCAACGGGTTCAGTAAATTTTTTACCGGGGCCAGCAATTGATTCCATTTGATCTAAAATTTCTGCCGCCACATCCGGATCCATTGCCTTTAAAATGTCCGTAACTTTTTGTGTGTTTTTTTGTGAATTCGTTGCAATTTCCATTAAAATCGTCGCTACATCGCTCGCCGTGGATCCATTTTTCATCGAATTCAGCAAAATATCCGCCGCTTTTTGAGGACTTATGCTCTCCTGATTTAGTGTTTTTGCCGCTTCAATTGGAGTGCTGTTGGGTTTTATGAGGGTTTCTTCGCTTGGCCTATCCGCACTCGCAGGAGGATTAGCTGAAAATGGAGGCGCCGTTTGGGAGGAATTTAATTCCTTCGGAGAAGATGGATCCTTACTTTTATTGGGAAAAGCGGCCGATTGTGGTAAATTTGCGGGAATTGTCGTCCCGCCTACGTATCCAGATCCTAGTATATTCATAATACATCCTTTTGTTCACAGAAAACATTGTATGCGGTATTTTTCATTTGTCAATGGCTATGGAAAATTTTATTTTTTCCGGGCAGGGAAATCGCAAAGTTGCAAAGGTTGTTTA
>JAIRXK010000034.1 GCA_031268315.1 Puniceicoccales bacterium
ACATCTTTCAAAGCAGAAATCAATTCCTCTTCAGTAACATAGCCATCTAATTTTCGTGCAATGTCCTTCACAAAGTCAAAATCGGAATCGCTATTTTCGCTAAAAATTTCACTTAGTTCATTCTTGGTGACGTAGCCGGCGAGTTTTTCTCCGAGGAGTTCGGTGAATGTCCCACCTTCCGTAGGCGATTCCTCATTTCCGGCGATCGCCGCGAGCAGGGCATCCTGCGTCACATAGGTAGTTGCAGCAGTATCCTGACTCAAGTAGGTCTCACTTGCATCCGTTGCTGTTAGGTAATCTCCTTTTGCCTGGTAGGTCTCACTTGCACCAGTTGGCGTCAGGTAATCTCCTTTTGCCTGATAGGCATTACTTGCATCAGTTTTTTTCAAGTATGTACTACTTGCATCTGATTTACTCAAGTATGTACTACTTGCATCTGATTTTGTCAGATAGGCGCTTTTGATTGCGTCAATATCATTATCATGTTTTATTTTTAATTCATCTAATTCCTTGACAATATCTCTATTTGTAAGAACGAGTGTATAGCTTTTTTCATCACCTTTACTTGAAGTAGTCTCTTTGCATAGCAATCGCAATTTTTTCGCATCTAAGTATTGCGTATATGGCGTTAAATTATTATCGATTATTAATTTATTTGCAGTATTTACGTAATAATAGCCAGATGATAATTCAACTGGATTCCCCAATGTTAGCCCTTGAAAAATTGCTTTAAATTTCGTTGGGAAATTAGCATTATTCTTAAGTGAATCATTTGCTATAATAATTGGAAACTCAAATTCGTTTTCTGGTCCGAGATAATTTAAATTATACTTATTATTCAATATCAAACCTATTCTTCCTCCTTCAAAAATTATTTTATTACCGAGTTTATCATCGACGCGGAAGCATAGCATCCCAGCTAAATTTTGTTTTCGAGTTTCTTCATCAATGGAAACGCCAAAGCACAGCGATTGATTTGCACCGAGTGTCAGTGTGCCCGTGCTGTCAAATTTACTAAAGTCGGTAATTCCACTATCGTCACCTTGGAAACCAATTACTTTATATGAATCAATTCCTTCAGATTCATTAAATATAGAGCCATATTGTACTAAATTAATATTGCTTTTAATTTGCGTTTCGCAACCCACGCCATCACTACATGATCTCAATTCCAAAGTTCCATTGAGAATGTGAATTGCTGATAAATCCGTGATAGGCGCGTAGCACTTTACGTGCCAGTTGCCATCAATGCGCATAATTGACCCAGTGCAGTAGTCCTCTGCGAGAAGCGCTCTACCAATTCCACCAAAAATATGCATCGTACCCCCTCCTGGAAATGTATTTCCTCCCGTTGCATCATCATTTCCTTTCTCTCTTGTTCTACCAAGATTTAATTGAAAACCTTTGCCGAGGGCAATGGCAAGTATGTTGTTTCTGCCCCCGCTTGTGCTCTTTTTTAGTGCATCTTTGTCAAACTTTAAAATATAGTCCTCTGATACATAGGCAAGTTTCATTGCCGCGATCACTACGGACGAATCGTCCCCTTCAGATGCATTAAAGTAGAATCGCATGTTCTTATTCGAGATGCCACCAAGTGTTCCAACCTGGATGTAGTCATCGAGTCCAAACACCATGGCCACTAGGGTTTGAGAACCGTAAAATTCGGCTGTCCAATTTGTGAAAACGTTTTCCTCATCGATTCCAAAATCAATAAAAGGGCATGAAGCAAGGCCAAAAATGCAACTCCCTACATTGTATGTTCCCGTGGCAAGGCTGGTAAATGAGCAATTATCGTAAAATGTTCCAAATTTCCAATCATTGAATGCACTCTCATTCATCTCTCCTCGAACGGCGCCACATCCGAATATGCTGCTTCCAGTGGCTTTCTGCCCTACTTGTGAACCAGAATCATTAACCATTGAAATGAATTTATTATCGTTTCCAAAATTTCCTATTTCCCAACTGAGGCCAAAATTTGATGGCCTACCAATGATGCATCCTGCTCCAAAAACAGCGCTACCGCTGGCTGAAAATACCCCTCACCTTGCTTTAAGCCACCATCTGCTTGGGCAGCAAAGAGATTATCTGCACCAAATCCGGAAAAATTCCATCCAGATCCGCAGTTATTATATTCAGAGTCAATGGTTTCACTTTTACAGCCACTAATCCCAAATGTGCTGGCGCAACTTACTTCGCTAGTGGTTGCTTTAGAAATTGCAACGAATTTATTGCTATCATTAAAATTTCCCATGTGCCAATTATTCGCAAAATACCCAATGGAGAGTGGATCATTCCAACCATCAAAATAACCATTGAAACCAATAACGGAAGCAAATGCATTATATGTAACACCTTCATCTATCACAATGGATTGCAATGAGAATCGATTGCTTTCACCGGGGATAATGGTGATACTGTTTGCAATATTATGGCCTTCATGGGGAAAAACGACAGGATTAGCGCCAATTGAGGTAGCTCGCGAAGATGCATGCGTCGTAAATGCAATCATTTTATCCCTATTTGCAGAAAAATCAATTGTGCAAGTATGCGGAAACTGATTTTCTTCATTTCTTTCAGTCATTAAATCAGCTAATTCTATGGCACTTTTGTAGGTAGGGTTCATACTATTATTCATGATGCGTATTAGAAACTTGTTTTCAGTATTATTATTGATAACGTTCAAAGTTAGCGCATTTTTCGCTAAAAATAATTTCCCGTCAGTGTCAAAGTAAATTCCAGTAAAGCCGTCACCATCGACTAAAATAACCCCTTGCTCCTTGAAGGTAACTGTGCACTCAATTAAATCATGCGCGTTTAGGTCGCCAGCATTATATTCTAACATAAATTCAACCGAGCCACTTTTCGTTCCCGTGATCATCTCAGCGTGTACTTGGTTTTCGCCGCAGCAACCATTTTCCATAAGCACTGCATTGCAGCAGATCGCGGTGGCGACGGCCAGCGCCGCGCAGCGAATGTCTCTCCTTCTAAACCACATGAATTTCGCGATTATGATAAAAATATGGCAAGATTTCAAACGAAAATTTGAAATTGTTCAAAAAACTAAATTTTGATTCCAGGAGCTGATCTGGCCCATTTTTCGGCGCAAATTATCCGATGAATTTAGCCAAATTCGCCCAAGGATTTCCCCGCATCGGCAAGTTTTGTTGGGTCGAATATGACCTTCCGGAGTGACGCCTGCGAAGATAAATTTTCCCATTTTTCATGAATTTTCCAGAAGCCCTTTACACCAACGGCCGATCCTCGGATTTAAGTGGCTGATTGACAATTAGATTGCGCTGGAAAGTTTTTTTTAGGAAAAAAAATATTTTTTAAAATTTTTCACGAAAATACTTGCTCCGCGTTTTTGAAGAACTTTAATAGTGTGTAGGATTTGCTAGAATCCGATAACTGAAAAGGAAAATATTATGAAAAAGACAATTGCGCTTTTAGCCACTGCATTCTCTGCACTTATGTGCAATGCTGGGGCACTTGAAATTCCACAATTCAAACTTGCCTCCAAGATTGGATTTGATTCCGAGTATGTGAATCATGGGCGCAAGGAAGGTCATCAGAATGTGCAGATGTCGGCGGAAGTCGGCTCTGACATGTTCGGTGCCCATGCCTATGCCGGTGCTCGCTCGGTGCTTTTTCTGAAGGATGACAGTGTTGAGTTGGGCATTAAGAATAATGGTGAAGCGGGGTCGAGTTTGGCGTTGACGCGCTCGATTTCTGCCAATGAAATTGCCCCCTACTTCGGATTCACCTACGATGTTCAGGATGCGGTGACATTGGATGCCGGCTACGTGGCCCACGTCTACACCAATTTGAAGGCATTGGCCAACACAAAAAATGCAACGGATAGCAACATTGATACCAAGGGTCCGGATGGCTACGACATTGCCCGCAACACCAGTGAAATCTACCTCGGAGCCTCCTTCGACGTGGCATTTATGCCCAAGGTCTACGTCTCCTATGATTTCAACAGGGAGGAATTTGACTTCAATGCATCGGCTGTCTATTCCTATGATCTGGACCAGGTCGGCATTCCACACTTTGCCTTTGAAAGTTCGCTGAAGGCGGGCTATGACTACGCAAAGCGCCCATTCGGCATCAAGGAGTTTTATCAAACCCCTCCCAATACTCCTGCATCGAACAAGGACAAAGCACTTACAGATCTGTACACATTCAAGGATAACAATAAGGGCTACGTCTACGTTAAGCTCGCAGCCGGCCTTGTTTACCGCTACAATGAGCAGGTTAACATCTATTTCGGCGGCAGCTTTACCTCCAATGGTGCCTCTGACAATAACTGGAACAATGCTCCAATCGGCGGAAAGCACAAGAATACCCTGGCCTTCAACAGCAATGTTGTGGTCAGCTTCTAATTATTGCTAAAAAACTTCCGGGAGTCGCTGCCACGGCCGCGGCTTCTAGAGCAGAGCCCCGCGCAGCGGGGCTTTTTTTATTTATTCCATTAATTTCTCCAGCAATTGGCTTCTAACTATGGGAGAAAATTTGCGAATAATGGCAACATCGGAAATTTGACCGTATCGCCATAGCCACTCACAATGTACTACTTTGACAAAATGGAAGGAATTGAAATGGGTGCCACTGCGCATGGGGAAAAAATTGATGAGCCATATTGATAAAAAGCACTAAAGCACCGGCGTCACATACATTTGCGAGACATGTGCCACTTCATTGCCTGGAGCCGCGCAACCGCAGTAGCAAGCAACTACCCAGCGCACATTGAAATGGCTAAACTTCTTGAAAATTACAAAATTATTGGCGTAAAAATTCTTCTCCGCCCCTTCTCTTTGCAAATTTCTCCGCACCAGCGAGATGCACGTATTCCGGCAATCCACCCTTGTAGGGCACGATGACTTCGCCCTGCATCAGTGGAGCCATGTAGCGCATAAAGTTATTCGATATCATCGAGCCCGATTCGTCGATCCACGCCTGCGGAAATTCCTTAACCTTTCCCGCTATTTCATCGAGCGGCGTTAGTCCATAGCTTACCTGGTAGGGCGTATCGCTTTCGCGGATAATGGTTACCATTTTTCCGGATTCCCCACCCACGGCATACTTCACCGCCCGCACTCCGCACTCATAGGCCTCCTCGTTGTCGCGGAGCGCGGCGCAGTGGGCCGCAGCCCGCTGCGCAATTCCCAACTTCGTTGTCCGCGCCTTAATTTTTAGGCATTTTTCCACAAGTCCCTGCAGGTATTCCGCCGCACCGCCGAGCTCTGTGCGCCCGAGCGGATCCTTGATGCCACTTGTCTGCACATAGTTTCCAGCGGCATTGCGTATGCCTTCTGCGACAATTACGAGGCAATAGCGGCTAGTTTCCAGTACTTTTTTGACCGATGCGAGAAATTCGCTATCATTGAATGGCCGCTCGGGAATGTAAATGAGATGGGGCGCATCAAAGGGCGTACCCCTAGTTCGTCCCAGCATGGACCCGGCAGCAATCCACCCCGAATCCCTTCCCATCACTTCCACTATGGATACCAGATCATAGTCGCCCATGGACTGGTCATCAATGGCAATTTCCCGCACCGTCGTGGCCACATATTTTACTACGCTGCCATAGCCGGGGGAGTGGTCCGTTACGACCAGATCATTATCGATGGTCTTGGGAACACCAATGGCCCGCAGCGGATAACCAATTTTTTTTGCATGATTATTGATGCAATTAATGGCTGCCTGGGAACCATTTCCTCCGATGTAAAAGAGATAGCGCACATTGTGTCGCTCAAAGGAGCTAAAAATTTGACCCATGTGCGAGTCATCCATGTGGCAGCGACAGCTGCCCAGCGCAGTTCCTGGAGTGTGCCGCAATCCGCGTACGACGTGCTGCGATTCGCCGGCAAGATCCACGAATTGACCGCCAAGGATACCCCGCAATCCGTGCATCGCTCCGTAAATCTCATCGATGCACTCATAATTTAATGCTTCTTGGACGATGCCGGCCAACGATGAATTAATGACAACTGTCGGTCCGCCAGACTGCGCAACGAGCAAATTGCCCTTCAGCTCTTCTATTCCTTCATTATTTTCCATAGAGACCACCGATCCTAGAGATTTTTTTTAAAAAATGTAAACAAAAATTTTCTAAATTACATTCTCGCAAAAGATTACTTTCGATTCTCCCGCAAAAACCCTTCTGCCACCGCCAGATTCACATGGTCTGGCCCACATTTGTGGGATCGCAGAAATTCCTTTTACAATGAAAACGAACCCGCGGTGGCACTTATTTTCACTCGAACTCCACCGATTCTCCCACATCCATATCTCGAGTGCTATCGTCATCTCCATCTGCAATTTGAAATAGATTCCCAACGGTTGCAGTTGTCTGCTTTTTTCGCTGGGCCTCATGTTCCAATTGCCCTGCAATCGAAAAGCGCGCATAGGGCTGTGCCGCCAGCCGCTCAGTGCTAATTTTTTCGCCCGTTTGCTGGCAAATACCGTAGGCATTATTTCGGATGCGTTCCAAAGCGGCATTGACTTCCGATAGCAATTCCTGCTCATTGGCGACAAAGCTGTGAGCCAAATTGAGATTCGTTTCCTGGGCCACACCGTCTGCGGCATGTTGTCCAAGCATATTCGGCATGTCCGAATCTCCAACATTTCCCTGATGCAGCGTTTCTTTGGTTAAAAATGAAAGGCGTTTATCCAACTCGTCGCGCATTCGAATGAGCCGATCGAAGTAAGTACGCCACTGGCGCGGAACGGACTCGCGGTCATACTGAATTCCTTTTTCCTCCGTCTCGAATGGATTAAATCCCAAAATATCAACGATGGATGCCGATTTTTTTTTCTCCACATGGACCTCCTTCGGCGGGATAACTTGCCCATTGGCCTTCGGTGCCGCCGCGGCCTTCTTCGAGGCTTTTTTTACTGCCGGCTTTGGCTTTTGCTTCGTTTCCAGCGAAGCCTTCTGATTACCGCCGCGCTCGACCAAAATCTGCCGCACATCTTCAAGCGTAAACTTTTGACAATCGGCAAGCCGCTTTCCACCACTCTCTTCCCTCATCGTAGGCAACAACAAACGAAATATCTTCGCCGACGCAATAAAATCTTTCGCGAAATGACAAAAAATTTCACGGCCGAAATTTGCGCCCACGGACTGCCCATTTGTGCTATTGATAACTGCTTTGGCATCGGTAATTTAAGTTTGAAATTTTTTCTCTATTTCAAAGCGTCTACCGCATAAAAAACACGATCCAATGCTAGTCCCGCCGCCGGAGCAGGTGGAAATAGCGCGCTGGATTCGCCGGAGGAAAGCGCATTGGCAATGTCATCGATCCCTATTCGCCTTCGGGCAACTTCCACCATGGCCCCGACCATCCGCCGAACCATTTTATAGAGATAACCGTCTCCCTCAGTGCGATAGATCATCTCCCTTCCGCGCCATGTCACCGCAGATTGACGAATGGTCCGCACCGTAGTCTTTGGTCCATCGCCATCCCCTCTGTTGCTCGCAAATGCGGCAAATGAATGGGTCCCCATAAACATCGCTGCCGCTTCGAAAAGCAAATCTTTGCAAATGGATTCACTGCCGAGGCTCCAGCGATATCGAAAGCGAAACGGATCACTGTGGCCAAGGTAAATGCGATAGATATAGCGCTTGCCGACTGCAGAAAATCGCGCATGGAATGCATGCGGTACTGGGCAAATCCTGCGAATTCCTATGCTTCGCGGAAAACCGCAGAGCAAGGCGCGATGCAGATTTTTTTTTCCATGGGGCCAATGTCCGTCGAAATGGAACACCTGTCCCCTCGCATGCACGCCGGCATCGGTGCGTCCCGCACCGTGAATGCGCACGGGCATTTGAAAAATTTCCCGCAGTCGCCCTTCAATGAAATCCTGCACCGTATTTCCATGGGCCTGGCTTTGCCAACCGTGAAATTCCGTCCCATCGTAGGCGCAAGTACACATCCATCGTCGAGCGCCATTTAAATTTTTATCCCAAGAAAACGGTGGAACATGCTCATTCATCATTGCAAACTTCGCTTTCCATAAAAATTTTTGCTCCCGTTTTGCCAATCAGGATTTTCTATCGTATGGAAAAAATGCCAACAATCGGCGTAAATACAGGGCGAAATTGCTCTAAAAATTCTCCGGGGAAAGGCTTTATTTTTCGAAATGCCCCGTCGAATGCATGGTCAGGGACAAAATTTTGCAGCGTGAAACGCCTCACTCCGTCAACTAAAGGAACAAGATTTTTTAAGTCCTCAGCCGCATGTAACCCGGGAACAACGGTCGTGCGCAGTTCATAGTCAATGGTAGATTGCCGGATTATTCCGATGGATTCGGCAATCGCATCCCAGTGAACTTCCGTTCCGCAAGCTTTACTATATTTTTGGGGAGTATGCTTAATGTCAATGGCAACATAATCCAAAAGATTTTCGCTCAGAAGCGCACTCAGCACACTCGGGCAAATTCCATTGGTATCTAATTTGGTTGCGAACCCAAGTTTCCGGATACGCCGCAGGAAGTCCGGAAGGCCACGCTGCAGTGTGGGCTCACCACCGGAAATAACCACCCCTTCAATTTGACCGATGCGCCGTTCCAAGAATTGAAAAATTGTGTCAGTTGATATGGGCGCTTCGCAGAGGGGCGGTAGGAGTTCTCCATTGTGGCAAAATGGACAACGAAAAACACATCCCTGGGTAAATAAAATAGTCGCAATTTTCCCGGGAAAATCGATGAGGCTGCACTTTTCCCATCCTCCAATAATCATCATTTGGCCTTCCGCTGTAAAAGAAGAAGAAGTATACCTTCGCTCAGGGCAGCGCCAAAAAATGGAAAAATCTGCCGAGTGCAAAGTAATCCTGGAAGCAATCCATTCATCAAAATGATGGTATACGGAATTTTAATATCTAAGTTGCGACTCTTTGTCATTTGAAAGGCATAGAGGACCAAGTGAATGAATATCATGATCTTTAATGCCGGAAATGTGGACAAGTAAAACGACATGCTCTCACCGAGCAACCATGGTGTCGCATTGATGCATAGAAGATGAACTACGAGAATTTTCTTAGGCAAATGCGCAATGGCATCACCCAGCCATCTGCTAAATGGAAAAACTCCGTAAAATGTGAGCAGTGACAGCAGGAAGATGCCATTGCAAATGGCGGAGGAGGAAAGTCGAAATGTGACTGTGAAGTAAAGCAAAAACATAGAAACAACCAGGGTTGTGAATATGCGCAAAATCTTGGCCTTTTCCGGTGAAGGAATTAGGCGCAGCAAAAAAATTGGAGATAGCTCAATGGCAATGGCACAGAGAAGAAAAAAAAGATTACCGTATTTCATAATTAAGGGCACCTGTGGCGGCCAGAGTGATGGAAAAAACTTTTCCGGCAAATCTTTTTTTCATGATATTTAACTGCTGTAACTTTCAGAATGCAATTCTTTTAGAATATCCAAGTAGTCCCCAAATGCCATCCCATGCCCTCCGCTTTCGTATGCCTTGAATAGGGAGACGGCCTTCCCTAGGCAAGCTTCGTCAAACACATTAAAATAGAGCACTTTGAGTGAACTTTGAGGATGGTTTTCCAGCCAGGTGGTAGTCGTCTCAAATGCCACTTGAACCGCCTCTTCCTTCGGATAGCCATAAATACCCGCCGAAACCATACAAATTGCAAAATCTTGGATATTATTCTTGTCACACAATTCAAATGCTGAGATATAGCAGTTAGTCAGGTTTTTCCGATCCGCAGTGGAGGGTCTTCCTCTGACAATGGGCCCGCAAACATGAATAATGTACTTAGAACGAATTTGACCATCGCCACTGCTGGTCATGACTGCACCTCCGACTTCAAGTCGATCATAATATTGCTTACGTTCCTCCGCAAGTTTTTTCCCACCATATTGCTCCACAGCGCCATCAATTCCTCCCCCCGGCCTCATGGATTGACTTGCCGCATTCATCATGGCATTAGTATCTAAGAAGCAACTATCTGCAGTCGTGAGCACCACACAGCACTTGCCGCAGGCTAACGGAATAGTTTGCTGCTGTTTTTTCCCATATACAGTCACTGATGGTGACTTTTGCTTACTCGCCGTGCTTCGAAAAAGCGCAATAATGGCGTAAATAATGAATGCAAATGGCCAAATTAGACTCCCCAAGACAATGCCAATACCATAGCCTATTCGCGCCAATAAAGTAGGTGTCACGTCAATTTTGCGATCATCTGCATTGTATGGAGAAGATTTAAAGAAATCCGCGTTTCTAACCACATTTTGTATTCCAAGAGTCAAGCTCATTGCGGCCGGAATCTAGCAAAATTTCAAAAAAAAGCAAGGAAAATTTGCAAAATTTTTTGCAGGGAAAGTATCTCTCTCCGCTTTCTGTTTCCTATTTTTTGGCGCTATTAATTTATTGACATTGTAGCGACATTAAGGACTTTGAGACATTTCATCATGGATCAAGGCACTCGATTTTAAATGAGCCCTTTTAATTACTATATAATAATATTACGTTAATAAGCAGCAAAAATTTCATGTTTTATAGTTGCGCAAAAGTGAAAGTTTGAATTGCTTTTCCTTTGTAGAATAAGTAAATAATAATTTTTTGACTCACTCAAATTCCATCGTTAAAATGTCTTAAATCGCCTCTAAAAGAAAAAATCTGCGGCAGCGAACGAGTGGAAAATCTGAACCCTACAACATAAAATATGCCCATGTGAAATATTTAAATCCTTCTATCAGAGGGGAATGCTCACATGTCTATTGCCAGAGAACGTACTACATACTATGCCTACGGGAGTTCCTTGGAAAAGTGAGTGTAAATTGAAAAGACGAAGAAAAGCTGGGATGGCAATCTTTTTTTAGAAATCTCAGTATTAAGTGACCCTTTGGGAGATGGTTGCCCTTTTGAAAAGGCTATTATTTCTTCCGATGCAATTTTACTAATACTTTCCAGGGAAGTAAATTAGAA
>JAIRXK010000024.1 GCA_031268315.1 Puniceicoccales bacterium
CTCGCCCAATGGGGCAAGGTCGCCGAAATCCTGGGACTCATGCCGTCGGACACGGCGCTGTGGATTCTGTCGGCGGCGGACCCCCAATGGGCGGCAAAGATCTTGCCCCACATAAAATCTAAAACGGTGCGGGAAAATCTGAAGCATACCTGTGTCGCAGCGGGGCAGGAACAATTTGCCGCGGTGATTTTTGCGAAAATCGATGGTCGGGCGGAGGGAGCATCGCCAACGACGAAGAAGGCATTGCCAGCCGCAGAGAAGGAGTCGGGCGCCGCGGATGTGCTGCCCCTGCAAAAAGTAGGTGCTAAGTCGGCGCCGGTGGTGGAGAAGGGGTCGGCGGATTCGGCTAAAACTTCAAAGAAGGCGCAAAAGCCACCGGACGCACAATTTCAAAGTTTCAATGGGCTATTTTTAATGATACCGGCCGCGCAAAAAGTGGGCGGATTGCCGAAGTGGCGGCGCCCTTGTCTTCCCCAAGCCATCCCTAGGGGTCTGCCTAAAAATTCCGTTCCATAGGGCCCATTGCTCCGCCGAGCCGCTCTGCGGCAGGGAATTTCATAAAATTTTCGATTGCTTTGCCGGGGGGTACCCATGCAGTGCCGTTATTCTCCGCTGTCCGGCCGTATCCATGGAATGTGGCCGGCGCCGTGGATGAATTGGCCGGTGCCCCCTCGCTTTTCCTGAGACAAGCCGCGGCTCCACCCGCGCGCAGAGTGCGCATGTACGTGCCCACGGCGCGGGAGCCCCCACGGCGGGAATAAAAAAAATATTGGCTTTCTGCACAAATTTTCATTCCATGCTGCCATAGAAACTAATACACTAAGGGTACCGGAGGAGTTTATATGTGCCGTTCCCAAGGATCGTTCGAAAGATCTAACGTCGAGAGGCGCAATCGGTGTGACAGCTTCCATTCAATGCTTGGGTCGCGCGAATGACGATATTTGCTATTACGAACGCGTTGCAACGCTAACAATTGACAGCAACATTACGCTCCGTGTCCACGTTGCAACAATTATGGCAAATTTTAATTGCAACTTTTTAGTAGCCACTCTCATGTGGCTATCTAAGAACTCCAAGTGGCTACAAAATCCTAGTGATATTCACCCTTCGCCAATGAGCGACGATGAGTTGCAAAAATTTAAAGATGAATTCTGCTTTGATAATGATTATTACCGCGAGGCTTTTAGCGGACCTCAGCCATCTATTAAAGTTAATTTTACGAAATTATAGATGAAATTGACGGTAACTTAGAGCATATGAACTGTGAAAATGTTGAGCTTAGAAAGGTTAACGTGGGCCAACTCAGCGCAGATGAGTACTATTTTGTTGCGGAAATTATCCCATTGAAACAGGGAGGCAGCAAAAGATTTAAAATTAATCCAAACGTCACTTTTTTTGTTCAATTTACAAAAGTAGGCAAAATGGACTCTTAATTTCAGCGCAGGTGCTTCAAGCCTCCAAAATGGCGGACTAACGTTAAATAATGGAATAGCTAATTATATCAAATCAACGGAAATATATGCATTAATTCCCTCTGGGAAAAAAGATGAAAATGAAGAAAGTTCTAAAAGTGGAGACAAGCGTGTAATCTACTACGTGCAAACGGAAACGGATGGGAAAGTTTCAAACCAAGCAAAAAATAGGAGACTGAAGCCTAATTGGCAGTGCCTCAATCGAAATTTTTAATGGGCCGATGGCTTTGACGGCCAGCCAATGAAAGGGTGGGCTGTGGAATTCGTTTTTTGATGAAGTTTTGTAAATTTTAGCATAAAATGGGCCAATCACGTCTGCCGCTCCAGGTGCTAATTTTTGCCGCATTTGGAGTGCTAATTTTTGCCGCCGTGAATTTTTTAGTGAAAAAGTTTTGGAAATTAGTCTTGATGGTCCTCCGAAATCGCCTAGTACTGGAGGCGGGCGGGATATAGCTTAGTCTGGTAGAGCGCTACGTTCGGGACGTAGAGGCCGCTGGTTCGAATCCAGTTATCCCGACCACTCACTGAGATAGCCAATCCATGGACTGGCAGGGCGTTGGGAGTCCAACGATCACCCTCCATATCCGTCCGGTAATTTTTATTTTTTTTGGGATATTTGCTGCATTTGGTCGGGTACTGCGGCGGCAAAGCAAAAAAAATTTTTTAACGCGCATCGCAAAATTCTCGAAAAATTTTCGGCAAAAATTTTTTCCTGGCTGCCAAAATCGTTGTGAGGCAAAAAGTTGATCTGCGATGTCGATAAAAAGGCTTCAGAGAAGATATGGAAAAATATAACCGCTATCTCCAATGGCGCTTCCGGTGCAGTTTTCGAGCAAAACTTCTAAAAAGCAAACATCGTGTGCGGATCCATTTGAAAAGCAAAAAATATGGCAAGCGTACCTTCGGCATTAGCCGCGATATGGACTTTAAATCCAAAAATAATTTTAATAGAACTAACGGCCATCCCCGTGGCTTCGTGCATTGCTTTAAAGCGTTTAATGTGAACATGTAAACAAAGTTTCATCGGAGTAGAATCGACAACGAAATCTCCATGCGGCGCTTTAGAACAAAGAGCTTTTTTTAATGCGACCCAAATTTTTTACATCGATTCAACACCTCTGCCCGCTTGCGAAGACGTGCGCAGTAAGGCACACAAAGTTTTTGGCGGCATGGTTCGGTGGGCGCACTCTTCTACAGCGCAGCCATTTGCGCAGGTGTCTTGGCCGTAAATTTAGGATGCTAAACCCGGGAAAGGAATTTTGCGATTCGCGCTTTTTTTTATTAAAATTTTTTCTTGTAAATGCCGTACATTTTTGCGAGAGCACAAATATTTCTGCAGGTGAATTTCCTGCGGTAATCAATGATCGGAAACATAAAATGGACTCCATAAATTCTACAAAACCTTTGAAAAATCCCCTACGATACTTAACAAGCCAAGATAGGGATGTACTTAGAAAAATTGAGCATGTTTGCGATTTAAATTCATTTTTAGAGATATATATTTCTGTGGACAAATGCCTAGAAATTACGTACCTGGACTACGAAGAAAATCAAGAAGTTCAACGCCAAATTCTTTGCAAAAACTATAGTTCGACCGTCGCACTGATCTGCCACTTTCTGCGAAACTGCATGAAACTGAAATCCCTCTGCTATCAAGGGGAGCTTTATAATCCAAATCGCCTTTGCATCGACGTGTTGCCAATGTCTCTTACGGACATCTTCATTTCATCCAAAAGTTTGAAAATAAATAGTGATGCATTTCTCGGAATGCCATCCATTGTTTCACTTCAGCTTCAATTTGTCGGTGTAATCGGATGCATACAATTTGTGCCACTCTTACTTGAGAAGCTTATGATCGTGAGTAGTTGCTGGAATGACCCCAATATTTGGATAGATGCAGCTGTAATTTGGGACGCAATAAGGCTCAAAGAATTATTTCTTAATAGGGTGCAGATATGCGGAGTCATATTTCAGCTATCACCGCTACTCATAAACTTATATATAGCATCTCAGAAT
Organism: Puniceicoccales bacterium; assembly: GCA_031268315.1. Classification (GTDB taxonomy): domain Bacteria; phylum Verrucomicrobiota; class Verrucomicrobiia; order Opitutales; family JAIRLM01; genus JAIRXK01. The sequence continues at coordinate 3,489 of JAIRXK010000024.1, forward strand.
GCAATATTGAAAAGCAAAGCATTTGATGGGCTGAGATTCATTCAATCAATGACTATAAAAAATGCTAAAGTAGACGGCGTGATCAGTGCGCTGCCACGTTCACTTTCCGAGTGCTACATAGATTCTAAAGATGTGAAAATGCAATCCAGTGCGCTCAAGTGTTTGAAATTCTGCACTTCGCTAACATTAATTGGAGTTAATCTAATTGGAAATATTAGGGAATTGCCTCCGATGATAACTAAAGTTACTATGCAATGCATTGTCTCTTTGTCATTATTTGCCATAGGAAATTGTCACACACTTTCATTGGGAGCATGTGTGACCATAGAGGACGATACGAAGCTGCTGATCGAAAAAAATGAAAAATTCCTTGCCGCAATTTGCAAATTGGAAAATTTTAGTCTTTTCTTCGTAGGAGGAAAGTACCATGTGGCGGAAAAAAAAACGGCTCAATTGAAAAATCTCGAAGCCCTGTCACTTGATTCGCCTGACATTGGAGTGGCTTTCGTGGAACAGATAGTAGAAAATGCTACAAATTTGAAATCCATCATTTTTGCCGGCGATAAATGGACATATTTTCCCGAGTGGATTTCGGAATTACCTGCCGTGGAATGCATTGATATCTCCACTACAAAAATTCAAAAATGTTTTTCCAGTCCCATCCCTAAAAGTTTATGGAAATTGATGTTGCCGCTGGAGGGCGCCGATGGTTTCCTTAGGCAAGTCAATATTCCACATGGAAAGTACATCGCCAGTTGCCAACGCGTAGAACGGGGAATAATGGTAATAATTTTAAACGGTTCCATAGATTCAGACAATGACGAAGAAAGTTCTTGGTAGCTACGAGACTTAGGCCGCACTGGCGTCGCCTAGAGTAATTTTTTTGCCACTGATAGTTGGCTGTCCATGGATTTCAGCAGTGTGCGCAATTCCATTAAATTTTCAACGAAGCTTCCATATTTTATTTTAACACAATCGCCATATAGCGTAAGTAATAAATAGTAATAGGATTCCGCGGCTGCCAGTATCGCATTTAATGATGCTCCGGTCGAAAGGGAAGGCAGCGAATCACTTATCTCTTTTCTAAATTGAATTATTTTTTCATCTTGGGCAAAGTCGGCATCTTTGTTTATCTCATTGATGAGTTCGGTGATTAGCGCTTCATTATCCGACTCACTCGCTGGATCCAGTCTATTTTTTGCCCCATCGATCAATTTTCCCAGGGCCATAATGCTGTCGCGCATTTCTAAATTGGCCGGATTATTTTTTATTTTATCGAGGGTGCCTAGAATTTTATTAAAATTTTTCTTCGCTTCTGTGAGTGAACTAATGGCATTGGCTATCTTTTTATTGTTCTTGCCATCGCCATTACCATTGTTCCTCAGCTTGCTAATTATGTTATGAATTTCGCTATTTTTTTCTTTTCCTCCGGCCCGGACATGCATGAAAATGGGAACGACGTCCAACTCTGCTTTTTTCAGAAAATAGCTGGAATTAATTTCCATTTGCAGATCCCCAATTGTCAACGATTTCTTGCGGCTTAGATGTTGGAGATTTGCATCGAATAAATTGAATAAAATTTTCCTTCCCATTGACAGACATAGATTGTCTGAATCTTCATTTTTGGGAGCTTTTTCCAAATTGGAATTGGCGACAAAGTACGTATACAGATAGTCACTAAGCGCCAATTGGAATTGATGTTGAATTTCTGGATTTTCTTTCCTACTAAGCGCTGAATTTGTATTTCTTCTTATTCCGTTTATTGCGGCATCGTATTTTACAAAGGAGATGGATTGGGGGTTTCCGATGGAATTTCCAAAGCTAATGATGAACTGAGACAGCGTGTCATACTGCTCCTCGGGATCTTGCAATTCCGCATTAAACAGCATCTGCGCCCACGCATGTTTGAGGTAAACTTTCTGCTCTTCGCTGAGCACTTTTGGCTGAAGGGCGGCCATGAATTCAATTTCCGCCACATGGGCGAGTTCGATGGCCCTCTGATCAACTTTTTTGACATCTTTCATGGCGCTGAAGCATGATTTCATATTCTTTAGACATTTTAAGACATTTTGCGCATTGGTTTGATCTATTTTTAGCGTTTCCGTGTGGGAGAGGAAAAGTCCAAACCGCTGCGCCTTGGAATGCCTTGCAAAATCGTTAATTGCGCCAGATAATTTCACGAATGCATCGTTGGAGCTCACAAATTGTTTGTCATTCGACGTTCTAAGTTCAGATATTAGATTTTCCATTGCGTTGCAGACTGCGCCGACGTTGGCGGCAATTGCAGGAGCGTTACATTTTTCATAGAGCGATTGATGGCTCAAAAACATCCAGTAGAACGCGCTGCCCAGACCTATGAGCGTACCCGCCGTGCCGGCAAGAGTCACACCCCATAGGACAATCGCGCCCAGGGCGAAGTGCATCATCAAAAGGGTCGCTAGCGCCGCGAAACTTCCGCATGCGAGCCCATTTGCAAGGATGACGCCCACCCTCCGTTTCACCGTCAATGAATCTTTGAGTGGCAGTTTCGCCACATCGCTGGGCGCTTCAGCCCTGTCAATTTTCGATGGATCGACATTCTTGCCGATTTCGAAAGATTGTTCGCCATTCGTCGCTGTGAGATTACTTCGAAGACTCGGATCTGGTATTGTGCCGCTCATCACCTAGTGCCCGTCACCGAGGAAAAGCAATTACCTCCGATAGTCAACGGAAATATTAATTATTTTTTATGCCCCGATCGCATCAATGCTTTTCTGATTCCCTTTTAATTTTTTGGCAAGTGCAATTGGGGCAAAATTGAAAAATTAACTCCATGTGAAATGCCGGTTTTGAAAAATAAATTCAATTGGATTAAATTGAAAAAAACGCAAATTAAAAACTCGTCATCGCATCGAAAAGAATTAGGCGATCGGCGTACTAAGTGATTCAGTGGGCGACGGCAATGCCGTGGAAATTTTAAAAAACTCCATGGCATAAAATCTTCAGTGATAATAAGTATATTGAACTATATGGTTGTATTCACTGAGCAAATTAGTAGGATAACTAAAATTTCTTAAAATTGTATTGGAATAATGGCAATCATCGGGTGGCACTGAAAATTTTATCCGATAACACAATGAAACCGCAGGTTACAAGTAAATTTTCGGAAAGTAAACATATGTCAGTGAAGAAAATGGTGAATGTTTTAAACATGGTATGCACGCCGAATGCGATGAATAAAATAGCGAATATCTTAAGATTAATGTACTTTACTTCGGATTGCGCAACAGAGTTGTAAATGCCCTGCGGCAAATGGATCAGGACAAAGCAGATTCACTTTTCCGTGCACGGGAAAAATATTCATTGACAATTGGAAAAATTTCCCATAACTTGGGCGTAAGTTTAAGGGAAACTATGTCACTATCAGCAATCGATGCCCAACGGCACATTTCACACACCGCGGACTCAAATGGCAATCCGCCCGCAGATGGTCAAATTCCAACGGGCCAAAGCATCCTAGGCGCAACGCAAAACTTGGCCATGACTCCGACTCCGGCGGACGACTATGAAGCGGTGAAAGCGCGTTTCTTTGGGGCATTACGTGCGAAAAATAACATTGAAAGGGCAAAAATTTTCCACACCGCTAGCATCGACGTTGTGGCAAGGCTTGCCAATGAAATTGACTCTTCGCTGGAAGATTCGGGAAAAATAATCATACTAGACTCCGAGACCATAGCGAATATTCTAAAGACCCGCGGAATGACTCCCGAGCGCGTAATTGCAATTCTGTCCCATGATTTACTAAATATCGAAAAAACAGCAAAAATTTTACTGGCTATGGACAGATTTTGTTTCATGTTTGTTGCAACAAAGTCAGCGCAAATTTTAATCGAAATGTGCCGGAGAAACCATGTATCAAGGGCGGCAAAAATTGTAATGGTAATGTGCAAGCAATGCGAAATACTCTTTGCGGCGAACATTTTAGTGACCATGCTTCGCACTAGCGAGGAATCATCCGATAATAGCGGCATATCTATTTTAGATTATATGCTTAAGAATTCCTCCGATAAGGCGATTATAATAAAAATTTTTCTTGCGATGAATAGATTTATCAGCAAGGAAATCCTAGAAAATAATCAGGCCGTGTGTGAAATTCTAGTGCGGACCTTGTGCGATGAATCAATGTCCTGTAAAAATCTGGTCGCTTTTTTCGATAAAATGCTCTGCTTATCCAGTGAATTTAGAGATATTGCGTGCAAAGCCATCGCCCAAATGGAATCGGAAAATGCCGCCAAAGCAAAAGAATGTCTTGGGAAACTGCCTATTGTAAGTGTCGGATACATTTTTGAGGAAAAATTGAAATCCACCAGTGATGCAGTTATTTTCTGGAAAAAAATATGGCCACTTGACCCAAAAAAAGCAATGAAAATCTTTCCTGGTTCGACGAATGACAGGAATTTAACGGAATCCTTTGCTGCATTTTTACTGGAAATGGATAGGCAGAATTCTGAAAATCCTGGTACTTTACCGTCGGTTTCAGAGTTACTACTGTGCGAAAGCTTTTACCGCGGGGCCGTGGCAAAAATTTTGACATGCAGTTTGATGCCCGAAGAAAAGGCAATTGAGATTACGGGAAAAATGTATCGTTTAAATTTCAAAGAGACAATTAAAATTTTCACTGAAGTGGTTGAAATAGGAATGAGTGATACGCGCAGTAGAGATATTGGGATTAAAATTTTTCTAAAAATAGATGAAATAGATTCTGAAAATCCTGCCAATCTTAGCTCAGTTATAGAAATTTTATTGATGAAATATCCCTCAATGAAATCTTTCATAAGATATGAATTTTCCACAAGTAATTTAGTGGACATTGATAGAGTAGTAAAAATTTTAAAAGAACTCCATGGAGCGCGTTTTCCACTGGCAATGAAGGTTTTTAAATATCTACTTAGGCGTAATCCAAGAGCGGCTGAAATTTTTCTAAAATTTTATCAGGCAGCAGATTGTCGTCAAATGGCAATGAAAATCTTATCCGATGACACAATAAAGCCTAAGGATATAATAAAACTTTTACTAAATGATTCACTG
>JAIRXK010000044.1 GCA_031268315.1 Puniceicoccales bacterium
CTTCTACTTTGCTATTTTTTCAAATGCAATAAAAAAATTAAAATATTTTTGTCTCGGTTGAGGTAGCATTTTAGCCGGATGGAGCGGGCTTGAACTGTAGTTTCACAGCCCACCGGTACACGGCACCGTTGACGCCATTTTCTGCGATTGTAGTGGCGGCGTTGAATAAAGTGGCCAGGCGGTGCCTGGCACAATGAACTTTCTTCCTATACATTTGCTCCAATTAGCGTGCCTCCGCCGGATCCAGCGGCAGCGCCAATCAAACCTCCGATCAACGATCCAACCCCAGGTAAAATTGCGGTTCCAATCAGGGCGCCTAGTGCTGCTCCTGACCCTGCGCCGGTCCCGGCTCCAATTCCCATATTTCTACTTTGCCGCTGTCTATTTCTATAAAATCGATTATTTTCATGTTCCTCCTCAACCCTTATTTTTTCCATTTGAGCCTTTGCTTTTTCCTCTTCAGCCTTTGCTTTTTCTGTCTCAGCTCTTATTTTTTCCGCCTCAGCTCTCAGTCGTGCCGGCTCATTTTTTATCCGTTCCGGTTCCAATGCGCGTTGATTCGCATCTTCCACTGAATTAGTTTCTCTGATGGTGGAAAGCATTGCGCTGACAATTGATATTTGTCCTTCGTACCTGTGAGCTTCCGAAACAAGTAAAACGGTTAAAAAATTAGCCCACTCATTTCTCAAACCAATACGCAGCGCATTCCTTGCTGTTTGCGTTGCAATGATTGGGAGATAAGTTGGGTTAACTTCTTGTAGAAATTTCTTACTCTCCGTCGGATCATTTCTCAATGCGAGCATCCTGTTACTAAAATCGATATTGTTTCCTTCTAGAAACGTTATAAGCGCAGTAGTCATACCGCTCGCTTTGTCTGCTTTAAAATCATGAAAATCAAGCATTTTTTTAAAAACTTTTTTGCGGAACCGATGATCCGTACCAAGTGTCATTTGCCGATGTATTGACCCAGAATTGAACCAAAATTTTTCATATTTTTATTCCGAGCCACCTGGCGATTTTCGGAAAAAATGAAAAAAAAAATCCTTCAACTTTTCGCTAAGCGTTGGTGGAAGTGATTCCCGCCTCCTTCTTCCCTCCTCTTGCATTCTCTGTGCTTCTTCGCGCTCTTTCTGTGCTGCGTCACGCTTTTTCTTCGCTTCTTCAAGCCCTTTTTGCGCTGCATCGCGCTCTTTCTGCGCTGCGTCACGCTTTTTCTTCTCTTCTTCAAGCCCTTTTTGCGCTGCATCGCGCTCTTTCTGCGCTTCTTCTAGGGATATCTCTTTTCCTCCGTTTGCTTCTCGTTCCTCCGCTTCTTGTCTCGCATAATTCCGCTCCATTTCTGCATACATTTCTTGTATTTCTTGCTCTTTTTGCGCTTGAGTTACGGCTATTCTTAGAGTTCCCTCATCCGTAAGTTCACATCCCAATAGATACACACTTGGCGCATATAGGTCGAATTCCCTATTGGTGAGCAACCCGCAAATAAACATTCCCAAAGAACATTCCAAGTCCAAATCCCAGACAATGTGGTGGGCAATTTTTTTCGATACTATTGTTTTTGTGGATTCATTCAGATTAGTAAATGAAGTTAGTAGGCTCTTTAAAAGTCCCACATCAGTCTTCATGTCATTTAAAAATTCCAGGAACTCTTCAACGGTTCCCGTCTGTAAAATTCTCATCGCCTCCTCGGGGGAGTAGGCGTAGACAAGTTTTGTAGTGCGCTCTGATTGCGGCTCCTTTTCAAAAGTAGTGATGCTCATAGCGACCATTCCTACTTTGCTGTTTTTTCAAATGCAATAAAAAAATTAAAATATTTTTGCTCCAGCTAGGGTAATGGGCATTTTCCAAAAATTGATTTAAGTCCAGTGGTAAATTTTTCCACCGATACCCATCCTTTGCTTGGCCATGGGACGCTGTTAGCTCCGCTTTTTCCTTGCGATCCGCACATCTTCATCATTTTCTTCGTCCGAGCCTCTGTCTGAACCTTTGTCCCAAATGGTCCTTCCCTTTACTTTTTCCTTTTGCAATTCCGATTGCATACTCATGTTATTCTTTGCCACGATGTGCGAAATATTTTCAGAACTATTGGCCGTTTTTTGCACCTGGTTCTCAAGGCTGCCCATAAACGCTGAAGCTTTGCGATCGGAGGACGGCGATATTGCCTCAAAGCCTTTTTTTTTCACATCGTCCTGTACCTGCGACGACCACTTTTGCAACTCATCGGACATTTGATTCCCGCGCGCGATGCTGTCCGGACTTAATACCATGCCTTCCATGGGTTCCATACTATGGGACATCGATCCATCTGCAAGAAGTTTTTTCGACAAAGGCGCTTTTTTACGTTACTACCATAGTGGACAAATTTAAAATTTTTAATCGAAGGCTAGAAATTTTCGTGGAAAAAATTTTTTCTTCCATGTCCACCTTCGTGTGACCATGGTCGCAATATTGGCAATTAATTTTGATTTTAACCCATGCAATGGAACGACAAAATGGCTTCAACGGAAATAAAATTTATTCTCAGTACTGATCCCTAGAGGAAAGGCTGGCTGGAACGCCCAGGCACTGTGGATAACTATGTGAATAACTCTTTCTTGTGTCGCAGATTTTTTCCGTATCATGGCCGTTTTATGGAACGATGTAGCAATTGGAAAAATTCAATGAATTCTGCATTGGTGCGGGATTATTTGTGGGAAATTCGCCTTTCATGTGGAAATCAATGGTCTTTGTGACCGACTAAGGGGATTCGATGCAGATGAGTGGAAACATTGTAGATAATTTAGTGGATACCGCTGAAAATAGCGGGTCAATTATGGCCATTTGGGATTCATTTCAGGAAGATTTTCGTCAGCTGTTTCCCGAAGACATTTACCACACATGGTTTGAAAATTTAAAACCCATTAGGGAGCTCGGCGACTCACTTACCCTCATGGCGCCCAATGAATTTGCGGCCATTTGGATAAGGGACAATTATAAGAGCACCATTGAGCGGCGCATCGCCAGTCGCACCGGACGAATTATTTCGATTGCATTTGATTTTATCTGCGAGGCAAAGGAACGCGAGAATCCCAGCAGCGCCCCCACCGCCATGCCCGCACTGCGCAAGCAGCGGGCAAAGGCGGTGCAAAAGTGCGATGGAAATGCTCTCATTAATCCGGCATACACATTTGATAATTTTGTCATTGGCTCCGGAAATCAACTTGCCCAAGCGACCTGCGTTGCCGTTGCCAATAATCCCGGCCAATCCTATAATCCATTATTCCTCTACGGTGCAACGGGCCTGGGAAAAACACATCTTCTTCAAGCCGTTGCCCATGAAGCATGGAAAAAAAGATCGCGCTTGAAAATCGTATATACATCCACGGAGAAATTTACCAACGAATTCATCAAATCGGTGCAGGAAAATCGCGTGGCAAAATTTCGAGAATCCTACCGAAAGGTGGATATGCTACTCATTGACGACGTACATTTTCTCACGGGCAAGGAGCGTATCCAGGAGGAATTTTTCTACACATTCAATGAGCTCTTTGAATCGCAGCGGCAAATTTGCCTCTGCAGCGACAGGCCAGCCTCGGAAATTGCGCGGCTGGAAAGCCGACTTGTATCGCGATTTCAATGGGGCTTTATCGCGGACATTCAGGCCCCTGATCTGGAAACACGCATTGCAATATTGCAGCAAAAGGCCAGCGCAATGCATTTGGAATTGCCAGAAGAAGTCATCCATTTATTGGCTAAAAGCGTGTCCACCAACATACGGCGACTGGAAGGAGCGCTCAATCGCATTGCCGGCTATACGGCATTGAAAAATCGACCCATTGGCTCGGGTGAGGCCAGGGAATTATTGCAGGATATTTTTATGGACGAGACACGCTGCACCATTCGCATTGACCAAATTCAAAGGCATGTGGCTGAATATTACCACATTACATTGGCGGACCTGCTGGGGAAAAAACGGCCCGCCAACATTGTATTCCCGCGGCAGGTGGCCATGTATCTATCCCGCCTGCTCACTGCCCATTCACTGCAGCGCATTGGCAGCGAATTTGGAGGAAGGGACCATGCAACGGTTATCCATGCGTGCAAATCGGTCGAATGTGCCATTGAGCAGGATCCCGAAGCCAAGCGGGCCGTTGAGGCCATCCAGGAGAGTCTTAAGTGATGGAAGGAAAATTTTTTAATCGAAGAAAAAAACTCGCCCCCATTTGCTGAAAACGATAGAACCACATCCATGGGCCTATTACGTGCTATTTTATTTGGTATCTCTGCGGTATGGATGGGAACACTTGCCGCCGCCACTCCTAGTGATTACATTTTCACGCGATGCGAAAGTGTGCAAATTAATTATCGCGCAATCGCCGCAGAAGAAAATGCACAACAATGCCTCGATCGCGCAGAAAAACTCGTGAAGAGGGGAAAAAACAGAGATGCCATTCGCATCTATAGGCGCATCGGCCGGCGATTCGCATCGACAAAGTCAGCTCCCATTGCCCAGCAAAAATTGGGAGAAATTTATGTGAAACAACATCGCTTTCACCGTGCATTTGAAGCATTTCGAAAAATCATTGAAGAATATCCAGACTACGAAGGCTACAAAGATATCATTGCGCTGGAGTTTGAAATGGCAGAGCGGCTCATGAATGGCCAGAGAAATTACTTTTTTGGGAAAATTCCCGGATTTAAAAATCGAGAAGGAGCCATTCAATTTTTCCAAGCAATCATAGGCCAAGCGCCCTACAGTGAATACGTTCCAATGGCACTGATGCACACGGCAACACTTAGCCAGCGCGCCGGAAATTCGGTGACTGCCATAGAGGCGCTTGAACGCGTCATTGATGAATATGCCGAGACGGAATATGGCCCCCGAGCGCTACTTGCATTGGCGCAAATTTATCGCAATATGGTCTGCGGCGCAGACTACGATCAGCGAGCAACGGAAGATGCAATCAACTATTTTCGAGAATTTTTAATTCTCTATGCAGACTCTCCTCTGGTACCCGAAGTGCAAAAATGCCTCGAAGAGGCAAAGACGTTGCTCGCCATTGGTAAATTGAGAATGGGAAATTTTTACTATGACGATCGGCAGAATGGAGAAGCGGCAATTCCCTACTATGAAGCCGCCATTGCAACCGCCCCAAATTCCAAGGCGGCTGAGATTGCGGAGCTTCGAATGCGAGAGGTAAATGCAGGAAAAAATGGTCGTGGCTCACCATTGGATTTTTTGCTTGGCCCATATAAAGCCGTGCATTGAAAAGAGTAAAAAATAATGGCGCGTTTCCACCTGCGGGATATCATTTTTGATAGCCAATGCAAAAATCTCCATAGAATCCATCCTGTCCATGGAAGTTTCTACGCAGGGACAGTGAAAATGTGCCATTGCGCTGGAAGTATTTTTTGTAGCGAATTTCGGTGAAAATGCAGTGATTTTTTCCCCATATGGCTGTGGCCGCTTCGCCCTTGATTGATACCCCATACTTTCCTCCAAATCTCTTCTGCCAGGAGGTGCGCAGAGAAAAATTCTGCCTATCGCACTCTTTTTGCAGAAGCAGCGAAGGCATGAGCGTAAATTTTACTATATCTTTACCATAAATTTCCTGGGCAAATGACCAGTAATCGCTGACATGGGATCGGGCCATAAAAAGCGATATTTGCGGATGAATGGTGAGCTGCTTGTCCTGACCAAAGCGGTGGGAAAAATGGACAGCTCCGTGGGCAACATTGCTGTGCATGGCAACGGGATAGATAAAGCATTCATTGGAGTATGATTTTAAATGCTCGTAGGCTGCGCCACAGCTGACTCTATTGCGATTCATATTCCACTGCATTTGCAGTCCACACAAATACCTAAGCATTTTTCCGTTTAAATAGTGCGCATGTAAATTTCCGTGGGAGCAATCGAAGAAAAAGCATGCCCTTTGCCTTTCGTCAAAAAAATTGCCGCCGCTCCAGCTGGATGCAAACATCAATCCACAATTTTCCACGCGTACGCCAATGGAATCTGATAATTTTACTTTACAATTATTTCCATGGAAAAGTGTGCGCGTTTGCCAAAAGGAATTTTTATTTGAAAAAAGCGAAGACTGATTCGGAGGTATGAGGAATTCTTCAAAAGTGCCTGAAAAAATGGGAATCAGCACATCATTGCTTTCCAATGCAGCCATATGCATGGCGTGGAAATATTTACGGGAACATACGAGTGGATACATTCGCCTTAAAAAGCATTCTAAGGCACGGGCTTCGAACTCTTCGGAGACATCGAAGGTCGGATCCAATGACTTGAATGCCGCACTAAAAAAATTACTTTCTCTGTCGTAGCGAATGGGATGAAACTCGCCACATTCATCGCATAGAAAACGCACCCACTTTAATTTTACATTATTAAATTTATAGGTCTTGCTTGAGTCGCCTCCGAGCTTGCCTGCTGCGACAATATCGGCATGAAATGATAACCATAAGTTTTTCAGAAGGATAAAATCATTTTGACTTACGTGAATATTTTCATAGAGGGCATCACAATTGTAAATGATAGTCAATTTTACTGTTGGCCATTCCGTCTTATCATAGTCCACGGGAGCATCCGCTCCGTTACCGTCGTATGAGATATTGGATAAATTTCCGATGCAATAGTCGCCAATATCAACTGTTGTTCTGGTGTTTTCATTGATCACGTCAGCAAAAATATTAAACATATTCTCATAGGCTGAATCATTTTTAGTGGCGTCATATGCTTGCAAAATTTCCGAGAAATAAACAATGCAAAGCAAAGTAAAGCTCAGTGGGCGTAAAAATTTGCTAAAGGAGTTTAGAGCCATGGCGATAGGGACGCGAGTTTATCCAACCCCGCGCATTGTGCAAGAGTATTTTATGATAATATTTTCATCTGACACTGCGCCCAAATTCAATTCGTTTCACAAATTATAGTAGCAGAAAGCAGAGTGCGAGAATGGTCGTCGGCAGCGCCGCCGCCAGGAAAAGAAAAAGCGGAGAAACCCCATTTGGAAAAAACTCTTTCAATATGGATTGGCCGGCAGGATTGGGCGCATTGGCAATGACCGTTAGACCGCCGCCGCTTAGAGCACCGACGGCAACTGCATACTGCAGTGAGCGGTTATTGGCAAATTCAGGAACCAGAGACGTGAGATAGGTAATGGCTGCATTGTCATTGAATGTGCTGAGCACCAAGGCCCCACCGAAAAGTGCAAAATCTGACAGGCCGCGTATGATGGGGGCGATCCACCATTCCTGCAATCCTCCATGGGTCACGAGTCCGGCCAAAAAAAATCCAACAAGGATTGGCTCACGCAGGGACACAATATTTTGATACTGGGCGGTTGCCTGAATAAATGCTAAAAATATGAGAAATGTAAACCAGAATATTTGCGGAGAATGCAAATTAAATACCGTCCAAGCAATGAATAGGATGTGGGTGGCGATGATCCAAATGGGCATGTGGAACCCGGTGCAGGCTGCCGCTGCATTTTTTTTCTCCTCTCGATTGCGCTCCCTGTTCGCCGCATTGAGCCGGCGCAGTTCCTTGCGGAAAAAATATGCGTAGGTGAATGTACCCGCCACAATTCCAATGATGGCACGCCAGCCAAAGTGCGTAAACATAAATATGAGATCCCAATGCCATTTATTGGCCACAATCAGCACCGGCGGTGCAGCAAAATGGGTTAGCGTTCCACCAACGGAAATATTTGCAAAGAGTAGGCCAATGGTTGCGTAGGAAAATTCCGGCGACGGTGTTAATGAGTAAAATTTTCGCGCAAGAAGGATGGCAGCAATCGTAATCGCCGCCGGCTCCGTTATAAATGAGCCGAGGAGTGGCGCAAAAATTAAAATGCCGATCCACCATGCACTAGCACTATCCCGGCCAATTTTTGCGATGAAGCCGAGAATCCATTCAGCCAAACTGAGAATGGGCTTGCTGGCCGACATGGTCATAATGACCACAACAAACATCGCCTCTGCGTAGGAAACGCGATTGGAAACGTAGAAGGAAAAGTCATCCCATCCATAGCGCAAGGTCATAATGATGGCCACGGGAATGAGCCAAATGCCAAAAATTGCCTCAATTTCTCCCAAAAATCGAAAAACGGTGGCCCAAAATGAAACCGGAACAGTGGCATCTTCGTCCGCCGGCAGCGACGATTGCAGTGCCAATTTACAGGCATATTTATTGCAAAGATATTGGGAAAATCGGTAGAATCGCGGAGCAAGAAATGTATGAATAATGGCACAGACAAAGAGAAGTGTTACCACTAAATTCATTGGCGCAATGGCGATGCGTGATCGCAATATTTCTGCAATGGTAAGTGGCCTTCCCAATTCCTTCGACAGTTGCTTTTCATAGGCTTCATAGGTTTCGAGTAAAATCGGAAAATCAACCGATGCCGGCCTTGGAACCACAAAATCGTCGGAAGCACGTAAATGTGACAAAGGCATGGCCATAAAGGCAAATATCACGCAAAAAAGAAACCACTTCCAATGTGACATCTCCGTATTTTGCACCATATTTTTTTGATCGTCAAATAAAATCTTTTGCCCGGTCACAAAAAATATTTGTGTTCCAAATCATTTTTCAATTAAATAGCACCTGGATTTTTCCTATATTCCTTGCAACAATGGCGTTAGCGGTGACGGTGGTCGCAAGAAATCGCCAGGGCAAATATTGTGGCCACAATGCTGATAATTCACCTTGAACTGCAATGTTTCGATCGCCCGATTGCTTGGCATATCTGTCTGACCGTTGACATTTTACCCTTGACAATGCCATTTTTTTATCCTCCGATGACGGCACCAAAAAAAGCATGAACTTACACCATTTAACAGAAACACCTCCGGTTACTCTTTCCACCGATTGCCAGCGGCAAGACTCGAATATCACCGTCAATCCGCCAATGAATGGAGCGACGACAGCCAAATTTAAAGTTCCATTGAGCTTTACATTAAAACTTGACCAAAAAACTAAAAATATTATTGAATCGTTAAACGAAAACCTTCAAAAATTAAGGAGAATACTCCTAAAAACTCTTAGCGCAAATGAGAAAATTTCTGGCACAAATCAGCAAATAGCAAATGAAACGCTGGAAGTGGAATCTGTGTATTGTAATATAGAAATTGCACGACTGATATTAGGAAAGTCCACAGAAGAATTAGAAGATGAGCTGGAAAAGTTAATAAATAAAAAGCAAAAAATATTAACCAGCATCAAGGAAACTATTAATGATATATATAATATTGTCGTACCAACCAAATTGGATCAAGATAAAGTTAAAAAAATTCAGTCAATGCTAGAGCGAATCAATCGAAATGATATATATCACGATAGAGCAAGAGAAGAGAACAAAATGAATAAGGCACACATGTGGCCAATAGACCAATGGAACAACATGCAACAACAAGAAAAAGAGCAGCTACTTGCCAAGGAACGAAATGTACACATAGTTAATAAAATTCATTTTGACCTACAAAAAAAGGTGCTTAACGCCGATAAACCTGTGTGGGAATTACAGGCAGAAACAATAGAGCAAATGAAAAAAAACATTGATGCAGCCGAAAAAGAAGCAGTAAGAATCTACAAAAAAACAGAGGACCTCAATGCCAATCTGGGCCCGCAAACGGAGAATGAGTTTCAAAAAAAAATGGAAGAAATAGAAGAAAATTTAAAACGAGTTCAAGAGCAGCTGAATCGGGAAAACACAAAAGTAAAAAGGATTCAGAAAAAGCCCGCCAAAGAAGCTGCGCTACTCACTGCTTGGCTCACCGAGATTAACTACAATCCAGAAACGGCCCTGGTGAATATAGAGAAAAATATAGAAAACCAGCTTAATACAATAATTTCCACGCACAAAAATGCTTCCGCCGATCTTCACTCTAACTGCACGCGTATGGAAGCAGAGATCACTTCCCTAGTAAGCCAAATTGAAACCGCTATTACATCCGAAAATGAGCAAGCTTCTGAATTACAAAGCAAGCTACGTCAACTCAAGCAATCGGGAAAAAAACCACAACAAGAAGTAAAAAAGTTGACAGAATGGCAACAGTCTATTGTAGAAATACAGAAGGAGACCAGAAGAATACAAAATGAAATTGAAGAACTACGCAAACAATGACATTCACTGCAATGATGTACAAATAGGAAAATTACGGCAGTTTATAGTGCACGGGAAGGCATTTTTTAAAAAATGGGCGCAAAAACATTCTTGGCGGAGAATGAATTAATTTTTTAAGATGTCCTTTCACGGTAGGTTCGCTAAACCCCGATCGCATAATTCAAAAATCATCGTTTTCCGAACGCAATTAAGAAGCGAAGTATCTTTGTTCCGCCAAGTAGAAAATTTCCATTGGCTTTTTCAAAATTTTTGTTAATATATATATGTCATTTCCATTTTTTTATGCGGGCCTATTTTGCCTTCGCAGTGAGCCGTAGCAAATTATGGCGCCGTCAGAAATTCTTGCTTCGCGGTTCGACGGTAGCGTTTTATGAGTTTCCCCCAATTGCCATTGCCCTTATTCTGATTCAACGGCAACAATGATTGCCATTCCCATGGCACATCGCTGATGGTTGCCGGTTTTATTATTTGTTTGGTTCCAAAAATAATGGCGAACCGCCGGAGGGCCAAAGGGCATGACCTCCGCACCAAAAAAATACACGCAAATGCCACAAATGCCTAAATTTCAACATTTTAGCCTTGACATTCTGGTATTTTTATGCAAAGTGCTTGCACGGAGGGCAGCCATGCAAGATCTTTTAAAATCTCCAATCCGTCCGATTGATGGACATTTTACCGCAAATAACCGGCCGATTGATATAGAACAGCCCAATCAGCCTACGCAATTACTGCGTGATTCCGCTGAAATATCCACCGATAAACCTTTGTCATCGGAAAATCAAAATTTCTCTGATTATGACCAATTGTTGATAAGAATTCAATCGCGCAGCGATAGGCTCTTGCAATACCTCCATGAAATGTTTCAAGTGGGAAGAACAAAGCTGTGCGACATGCAACGTCGTGTGCAAAATTTAACGGCGCAAATCTCCGTTAATTTGCAAACATTCCAGCGGAAAGCTTCGGAATCCGCTCAGAAAATTCAAAGCCTTGAACAAGAAAAAGAAAATGCTTCACTCTGTCTGCAAACGCTTCGGCAAGAAATAAGCCAAAGCGACGACGCAATGCAAAAAACACTTAACATCCGATCCAAAATATATAAGGAAGGCCTCAGCATTCGGTTCCTGCAAAAAATGCTGAAAGAAAATAAACAGATTCTTACGGAAGAAATTAAGAAGGCAGAAAATTCTACGTTAACGAGCGAGCAGCAACAATCTACGGTCATATATCGGGTCCCGTGGCTCAATCCGCAAAATCTATATGATGAGATGCAAGCACAACATAATAAAAATTTAGAAGAAAGGCGAGCAGCAGTATATATACTTCAAAATTGGGAAACTTTACTTAAAGAAAGAGAGAAAAAGAACAAACGCGTATCTTTATTTCTCTATCCCGATAAAACTGGCAAAATGATTACCCCAGATGAAAGAACAAAAGCAATAGATGAAGTAACTAATGAGCTAGAAAAATTAGGGGAAAAAACGGGAAATGAGGAGAAACGTGAAATTCTACGAGAAACAAAAGCGATGATGGAAAGAATCGATTATTGGGAAAAAGCGAAAGAATATCAACAAAATATCTATAATCAAGTGTATGAAAAGTATAGCAATGTCACGCCTGGAATGAAGATCTTACAAGTGGAATTTGACAAAAAAAGAAAGAAGCTAGCAAATCTAAGGCTCGATCTAGCGATCGCTAAAAACGATAATAAGAATTCACTGAAAACAGTAAACAAGCAATTCGGTAAATATAGAGATACGGAACTACGTGCAAATCTGGCTATTTCCAAGCAGGAAAGAAGCACTATAACGGGCTTGCTCGATGATGTGGATTTAATTAATAGAAAAACAAGGAAAGTGGAAAGATTGAATAAGGAAATAGCTAAATCAAAAAAAAATATAGCAAGTATGAGAGATTTAATGTGTATTAGACAGATCGAATTAGTTGCAATTAAATCACGGAATGAACTTATGGGAATAGAAATTGACAATCAGGCAAACGATAGCAAAATCATTTTTCAAATGAAAACCCTGGAAAAAGAAGTAACGGAAAAAAATGCGCAAGCGAAGGCAGAGCTTGAAACGCTCCGCCGCCAAAAACAAAGCCAATCCTCCGATCATTCTCAGGATTTAGCGCAAGCAAATCAGCCCAATGCGGCAACAAGCCATACGTCGAGAAATGCAAATGCCCAAAACAAGAGCCAGCAAATCAACTCCCCTACGCCGAATAGCTTTTCGTTCAACGCAAATACGCAAAACAAAAGTACCCAAAGCAAGAACCAGCAAACCGACTTCCCTGCGCCGAATAGCTTTTCATTCAATGCGAATACGCAAAACAAAGGTGGTCAAAACAAGAGCCAGCAAACCAACTTCCCTGCGCCGAATGGCTTTTCATTCAATACAAAACGACGAAATAAGAAATAGTGCCACAGCGACACCTCAGTCCGTGCTTTGCTTGCAAACTAGAATCGAGCCATTGGCGTAGTTTTTTTTAATTTTGGTACAAATGCTTCAAAAAAATAGCTTCTACGGCCAATCGAAAAGTAAATTCGCACAAAAAAGGAATTGACTCGCTGGGAAAATTCATAGGATGGTAGTAAATGGTAGACATATCTTCTTTCCAGTTGGGTCTGCTCGGAGCGGGAAATCCTCGCCTCGTGGAAAACGAGCAAAAAATCTCCTCTTCAACTCTCCTTGAAGGTAAAGAACTTGCGATTTTACTGCCAGCGGTCAATGCGCGCGGGTATCGGTTCGGTAGAATCTTCCGCTATTTCTTGATTTTTACCATCATTCCCATTCCTTTTCTGATTATTTTCGGGAAAAGTTGGCTTCTCCCGTCGAAAGGCGGCCAAGTGTCACATACTCAACTCCTTGCGCAAACATTCCTGTGCTTCGATGCCTATGCAAAAAATAGTAAAAATAAATCGCTGGAAAATGCATTTGTGGAAATTTGCAAAAAATTAGAGGAAAGCATTCCCGATGTCCAAACCAATTTATCCGAATTTTTGCCCCCAACACCACCGCCGATTCCAATGGGAATAAATTCACCATCCGCTCCCATTCGCCCGGAAGAAAAATCTCCAGGGCCACTTCTTCAGAAAAACACAGGTTCCTCAACTGCCTCTGAAAACTCTCAACCTCCCGCCCCTTCGCAGCAAACAGAAATCCCAACTGCAAGGAATGAAATCTCTGAAATTCCACCGGTACCCGACTTTGATCAACTAAAAAAATCGTCGGAACCCGAAGAAAGATCCAAAAATCTCGCCTCTGGGAATGAGGAAGTAGCCAGGACACCAGAGCAAAAGCCGTCCAGCCAGCCTTTTAAATTCAATCCATTGCCCAATAGTGAACTAAAGCAATATGCCATTGATTTAAATAATGAAATGAAAGACGAAGCTCTAGTAAATGCACTAAATTTATATGGTCTCAATTTATTTGACGCCAATTCCGGAAATATGTTTGTAAACGAGGAAGCAATTCTAGATAATGCAATAATGTGCGATAGCAGTGTACCTCTCTCTTTTAAAGTTAGAATGTATGCTGGTCTCAAGTATGATTGCCTATTTAGATCAATACTTGTTGCAATGCAACATCAATGTCGCATTGCAATTAATCCATGCGTCTTGAATCAAACTTTGTACAATGAGTATCTTAACAACTATGCCTCCGACGCGGCATTGAAAAATATACTTCACGACAATCCCAAACTACAGCCAAAAAATCCAAACTCTCCCACAATACAAGAACTTCATGCACTGGCGAAAAAGGCCATTGAAATGTGGGAAGAGAAACTCTATCTCGGCACATTCCCGTGCAATGTTTCTGGAAAAATCGAAAACTTCACAATACAAGATTTAAAAAAATATACATACACAAAATTTATAGAAAATTCTGGTGGGCAGGACCCCTTCGACGCTCTTAATATGAACTTCTGGGATCCGATCAATGATAGGGAAAAGGTCGGAGATTTTATAGATGCATTCAGTGTCGCAAAATATATTTCCAAGGTAATTAATCATCCAATTGCTATTATTTGCACGAGAAATAGCCTTGCGATAAATTGCGTCACAATAATAGCAAGTGAAAATCTCAAAACAAAAGTTATCGATATCGAGACCGCAGAAGAAATTAAACAACATATAGCGGATTATCGGGAAAAAAAAGCAATTTTTTTATACCAGAGATCTCCAAGTACTGGAAGCGGCCATTTTATGCCCGTGCTGGAATTCCCTTCGAAGGATTAGAGCCGCATAAATTTTTCCAATTTCCTCGCCGGCCATTGCCTGCGTTTTGACGCTTCTAATCCGCTAGCGACGCAACACCCTCGAGAGTTACCTCTGAACTTTTCAAAAAAATAGCTTCTACGGCCGATCGAAAAGTAAATTCGCACAAAAAAGGAATTGACTCGCTGGGAAAATTCATAGGACAGTAGTAAATGGTGGACGTATCTTCATTCCAGCTGGGTCTGCTCGGAGCGGGAAATCCTCACCTCGTGGAAAATGAGCAAAAAATCTCCTCTTCAACTCTCCTTGAAGGTAAAGAACTTGCGATTTTACTGCCAGCGGTCAATGCGCGCGGGTATCGGTTCGGTAGAATCTTCCGCTACCACCCCAGGAAAAGGATAATTTATTGCGCAAGTGCGTCAAATCCTTTGGCGAAAAAATTCTATGCCACCTTGTAAAAGTGAAGTAATTAATTTCATTGGTAGCCTTTGATTAGAGCTATGTGATGCATCATGTGGAACTTATTATTATGACAAAACTAGTAAGATTGAGATTCCTCCTAGCGATCCTGATTTTTTCAGCGCAATCAAGTCCGCCATTCAACTGAAATACACTTGCGCCTTCAATTCAATAATGGCATGTTTACAATATCAAGTTAATGGAAAAATCTCAAATATGCGTTTATTGGAAACTGAACAAATCGCCCTAAATGCTTTGGCCTCGAAATGTATCCATAAACAATCAGAGGAAAGCTATAAAGAAAAAATCATTCTGGGTTTAGAACAATTCGATGCCATGTGTGCGTTTGGTCCAACGACACTTACCGTTGACGGAAAAGAAACAACAATTAAAGATATACCAGGATGCGCAGTCCCAAAACGGAATTTTCATGTATCTAAATGATTCCGACATAGCGATCGGCGCCCACTTCATGCCCCTGTTGCCCTCTAAAAAAAAGATCTGAAAATTTCAACTGAGTGCTTGACTTGCACTGGATGATAGCCAGGCTGCCCCACACTGCGAGTGTAGCTCAGTTGGTAGAGTGCCACCTTGCCAAGGTGGATGCCGAGGGTTCGAGTCCCTTCGCTCGCACCAGTGCAAATCTGGAAATTTTCAAAAGATAAGCGGGCAAATTTTACGGTTTTTGAAAATTTCGCGTTTTTTCTTGACTTTGGGCGAAAAATCCACATCCATGGGGACCAACGATGGATCGATAATGGAAATTATGAAGTCAAGTAGGCCACTCTCTATATCTGGAAATTGCCTAGGAAAAGCGCATTTCATCTACGCTTTCGCATCCACGCTGGCAATGGCTACCTGTGTGCTTCTCTCAATCTACGCCGCACCCGTCACCTTCGGCGCCCTCGCATCGGCGTTGGGAATGCCTGCAACTGCAACTTCAGCGATTGCACTTGGAATGCTCACTGGATTCGCTGGCAGTGCCATCGCCGGTGCAATCCTCTACACCTACTACTATTTTTATCAGAAAAATGCATCAAACTTTCCCCAGGCCCAAATCTCAGCGAAGAATGCTCACCCATGTGTCCCGGATAAAATTTTTCTGCCCGCTAACCTGGACAAAGGACCGCTCCAACGGCCATCGGATATTGTCCCTGCGCAACGCGACGAAAATACCGGGGAATTGTCCGAAGATTTTCTTCCCGGCGGCGATGAATTTTCTCCGGAATCACCGCAAGATTCGCTGGCAAACTCAATTCAAAATTCGCAGGCGGAATCCATGCCAAATTCAACTCAAAATTCGCATGCTGGACCCCTACCAAATTCAACTGGACAATTTATACGTAAATATAATTTTAACATTAATGACATATTGCTATTGGATGGTATAACACATAAAATTCAAGACCTACATAAAGCTAGATTCATAGCAATGCAAAAAGAGGGGATGCTAACAATTGAATACCATACCAACGACTATTTAATTAAGAGATTTGATTGCGGAATAAAAATATCGGCGGCAATGTTTTTATATCTATGTAAAAATTGTATTCAGTTAAAATCCATTACTTGCATGCAGGAATTTGATGAAACAGCAGAGGTTGTAGTCGAAAAATTACCAAAACCACTCATGTTGCTTTCCCTTAATTCGCATCATCTAAAAATCAATGCCGCCGCATTAGAAGGGCTATCACTTCTTAGATTTCTATTCCTCACCGGAATAGAAATTAATGGTACCATTAGGCGCCTTCCCACTTCAATTGACCGCCTCACCCTTGACCCATCAGCCCCGATCGATGTGGAACTGGCAATGCTGGCAAATTTGCAAAATATAAAAGTTCTCACCCTAGGAAGCAACGTGACTGTACGTGAAAATACTCCACTTGCAACTGCCACGCTCCCAAGACTCGAAACTATCGTATTGGGCTGCTGCGATCCCGGTGAAAAATTTCAGCAATTGTTGCAAATTGCGCCCAATCTAACCCGCGTCACTCCCTTCAATTTCAGCTGGCACGCACTGCCGGATTGGCTGCTAAAATTACCCAATGTGACGATTCTTGATCTCTCTAAAATTTCCATCGCACAATGGAGCGATGTTGCCTTTGGATGTTTAAATAATCTGCGGGAGATTATAGTACACGGCTGCAGGCAAATGCATCTCTACCACGGCGAAGCGCTCGAAGAATTAAAGGAAATTCTAGGCGGGCAAACACTCCCAACTCACAGTGCGGCAACTACCGATGGAACGATTGCCATTAAAATTTAGTTTTATGGGGATCCATTTGCGCCAATCTTTTTCAGGCAAAAACATTGAATCCATTTACCACAGTGCCTAATCCTCAGGAAAGTTTTGAAAATTCCATAAAATTTATCAGCGATTGCTTGACCATGCCACGCCACTCACATTAGAAGGGGTACTTTGCTGCGGAGAAATAAGAGATGATAGATGAAAATATTTTAGCAAAGGGTGGAAGCGACTATACGGCGGACAAAATCCAAAAATTAGAGGGCCTCGAAGGAGTTCGCAAGCGGCCCGACATGTACATTGGAGACACCAATGAGCGCGGCCTGCACCACTGCGTTTTTGAAATCGTCGATAATTGCATCGATGAAGCCCTGGCAGGATTCTGCAAAAACATCGGCGTGATCGTCCATTCCAATGGAGCCTGTTCCATCGAAGACGACGGCCGCGGCATTCCCGTGGATATCCATCCGAAGTACCAAATTCCTGCGCTGGAATTGGTTTTAACCAACCTCCACGCCGGGGGAAAATTCGGCAAAGGGGCCTACCAAGTTTCCGGCGGATTACACGGCGTTGGGGCGAAGTGCGTCAACGCCGTATCAGAAAAATTTGAAGTGGAAGTGCGCCGCGATGGGAAAATTCACCGCATGGAGTTCGCAAGGGGCAAGGTGGTGGAAAAAATAAAAATAATCGGCGACACCAGGGCAACGGGAACGTGCATCACCTTCATGCCAGACCCGGAAATTTTCCTCACTACGAGAGACTTTAACTATGAGATTCTCGGCAAACGACTCCGGGAACTCGCCTTTCTCAATCCCGGCATCCGCATCAAACTCAACGATGAGCGCACCGCGAAAAATGAAAATTTCTACTTTGAAAACGGCATAGCTGAATACGTTACCTTTCTCAATTGCAATAAGACGGTCATCCATGGAGAACCCATTGTTTTTTCTGGAAGTGTGGCGGGAGATGCGGAACAGCCCCAATTAAAAACCGTTGTCGACGTGGCAATCCAGTACAATGATAGCTACAGCGAGCAAGTCTACGCCTACGCAAACTCCATTTTCAATGTGGAAGGAGGCACACACCTTTCCGGATTTCGCACCGCGCTGACACGGGTAATCAACGGCTATGCAAAGCAAAATAACCTAATCAAGGAGAAGGATCCCGCCATTACTGGCGATGACGTGCGCGAGGGACTGACGGCCATCATTTCCGTCAAAGTCCCGGAGCCGCGCTTCGAGGGGCAGACCAAGACGAAGCTCTCCAACGGCGAGGTCGATGGAATGGTGCAAAAAATTGTCGGCGATTCCCTGAAATATGCCCTGGAAACTACCGCCGGATTGGGCAAAAAAATTATAGAAAAATGCCTCAATGCAGCACGGGCAAGGGAAGCGGCCCGCCGGGCAAGGGAAACGGTGCGAAAAAGCGTGCTTGGCGGCAGCGGCTTGCCGGGAAAACTGGCCGACTGCTCGGAAAAAGATCCCGCCCTCTGCGAAATGTTCATCGTCGAAGGTGACTCCGCCGGCGGCTCGGCAAAGCAGGGACGGAATCGGCAAACCCAGGCCATTCTTCCCCTGCGGGGCAAGGTCCTCAATGTGGAAAAGGCGAGGCTCGA
The DNA here is from genome assembly GCA_031268315.1 of Puniceicoccales bacterium. Classification (GTDB taxonomy): domain Bacteria; phylum Verrucomicrobiota; class Verrucomicrobiia; order Opitutales; family JAIRLM01; genus JAIRXK01. Next base: position 18,651 of record JAIRXK010000044.1, read on the forward strand.
CCGCGTGCTCAGCAATGCGGAAATTCGCGCCATGATCACCGCCTGCGGGACGGGCGTGGGCAGTGGAAATGACGGGGCCGGATTCGACATTGGCCGCTGCCGCTACCACAAAATTATCATCATGACCGATGCGGACGTGGACGGCGCGCACATTCGCACGCTCCTGCTCACATTTTTCTTTCGGCAGATGCGCGGACTCATCGAAGAGGGCTACATTTACATTGCCCAGCCACCACTCTATCGCATTAAGCGGAAACGGCATGAGCGCTATGTGCAAGATGACGATGAAATGAATTCCATACTCGTGGAACTCGGCATGGAAGATGTCACGCTGACACGCTTGGGCGATGGCTATGCATTCAGCGAAGAAGAACTCGCCAATATCATTGAATTTATTCGAAAAATTGAAACCCTAGGCGGAGGCATCCGCCGCCACGGCTGTGACTTGCACCATTATCTATCACGGCAAAGGGGTGACACTTGCAAGCTGCCCAAATATTTGGCAAAAATTCGCATTGGCAGCGAAGAAACCTACCAATATTTGGATGACGATGACGGGCGAGCCGCCTTCTATGCGCAGAACAATATCTGCGACAGCTCCGTGGATGGTATCTCCAATCAGGAGGTCGAAATGAACGGCGTGCGCCTGCGCAAGCGCGTCTTGGTCCATGAAATTTTCGAATCGGATCAGCTCAGCGCCATGCTCTGCGAAATGCGATGCCGCGGCTACATCGGCGAGTCCGTTGCTCCCACCGAAGAACCCTGCTTCCAAATCAGTGAAAAAAACACAGGCACGGGCCAGACGCGGAAAATAGCGGCCCCGCTCCACTCCATTCTTGCGCTCAGCGACGCCATACGCACCATCGGCAAGCGCGGATTGACCATTCAACGCTACAAGGGTCTCGGCGAAATGAATCCATCCCAGCTATTTGAAACCACCATGGATCCGCTAAAGCGCAATTTGATCCGCATATCCATTGCCGACGCAGCACTTGCCGACGCCACATTTTCCATGCTCATGGGGGAGGATGTGGAAATCCGCCGCAATTTCATTGAAGACAATGCGCTGAATGTGGCAAATTTAGACATTTGATTGAAAAATAAAAAAATCCATGGGACTGCGGTACAATGTGCGGAATCATTGCTTATTTGGGACTACAGGATGCGGTACCCATCCTGATCGATGGCCTTCGCCGGTTGGAATATCGCGGCTATGATTCCGCCGGAATCGCCGTGCAAGTGGACGGAATAACCCAATGCGTACGCGCCATCGGGCCACTTTCGGCGCTGCAAAAAAAACTCTCAACCATTGAATTGGCAGGAAATACCGGCATTGGGCACACGCGCTGGGCAACCCATGGAAGTGTGACCGAAGCCAATACCCACCCCCAGCAGAGCAATGACAAAAAAATTTCCATCGTCCACAACGGCGTCATAGAAAACTTCCAATCCATCAGGGAATTTCTCTCCGTGCAGGGATTCCAATTTCAGTCGGAAACGGACACAGAAACCCTGGCCAATCTCATCTCCTATCACTATTCGAAGGAGCTAGAAAGCCCCACACAGGATCGATTTTTAGAAAGTGTGCGCAAGGCGCTTCTCCACGTGCGCGGAACCTACGGAATCGCCGTGCTTTGCTCCGATCGCCCCAACGAAATAATTGGCGCACGCAATAGCTCGCCGCTGGTGCTCGGCATGGGAAAGGATGAATTTTTTATTTCCAGCGACGTGTGCAGCTTTGCTCAGCACACCCGCGATGTGGTCTACCTCCATGACAATGAATTGGTTCACATCACGGGAGACCATTTTAAATTGATCACCTTGGACCGCGAAGCGGTCGAAGCCGTGCGCCATGAGGTGGACTGGGACACCGCATCGGCGGAATTGAATGGCTATCCGCACTTCATGCTAAAGGAAATTTTCGAACAGCCGCAGGCCATTGAGAATGCACTGCGTGGCCGCATCTCCGGCGATCTTTCCTCTGCCCACTTTGGCGGACTGCAAATGACGGACGAAGAGCTGCATAAAATCAATCGCATCATTCTCTGCGCCTGTGGAACCGCCTGGTGTGCCTGCCTCGTCGCCGAATATATCATTGAAAAATTTGCCCGCATCCCTGTGGAAGTGGAATACGCATCGGAATTTCGCTACCGCAACGCCCCGCTGGACCAGCAAACCCTCATCATCGTCATCAGCCAGAGCGGAGAAACCATTGACACCCTTGCGGCAATGCGCGAGGCCCAGCAGCGCGGTTTGCGGGTCCTGGCCATTACCAATGTTGTGGGGTCCACCATTGCCAGGGAGGCGGATGGGGGCATCTACCAGCACTCCGGCCCGGAAATCGGCGTGGCTTCGACGAAGGCATTCACTTCCCAAATTTGCATATCCATTTTGCTGGCGTTGCACCTGGGCCGCCTGCGGGATTTGTCCTTCGACGACGGAATAGAAATTGTGGAAGCACTGAAGAAATTGCCGGAGCAGGTGGAATCCATACTGCTGCAGAGCGAGCGCATACGCTCCATCGCAATGCGCTATAAGGACTGCTCCGACATGCTATTCCTCGGCCGCCAAAGCATGTTTCCCATCGCGCTGGAGGGAGCGCTCAAATTGAAAGAAATCTCCTACGTGCACGCGGAAGGATATCCGGCTGCGGAAATTAAACATGGCCCCATGGCGCTCATTACACCCCAGTGCCCCATTTTCTTTCTCGCCTGCGATGACCATGTATTGGAAAAGATCCAATCCAATATGCACGAAGTACAGGCCCGCGGCGCCCGTGTCATTGTGGTTGCCCAGGAAAATAGTGCCATCCACGCCAACGCCGCCAATGACATCATCTTTGTCCCACAGGGACATTCGGCGGTCAACCCCATCCTGGCGACCATCCCGCTGCAATTATTTGCCTACCACATGGGAGTGCTCCGGGGACACAACGTTGATCGGCCAAGGCACCTGGCAAAGTCGGTAACCGTCGAATGAAACTTATCCACCTGCTATTTTTTTCGCTGATTATCCTGCGCTCGCCCGTCTGCTTTGGGAAGGCCACTTCCGATGATTTTGTTCACTTCAATGGCTTGCAAGAACTCCTCGACGCCCATAGAGATGAGGTTCTACGGGAAATTCTAATGGAAAAAAAGGGAAATTTTTTAAATGGCTTTACCATCGTTGCCATCGACGGCGCTGCCGGGTCGGGCAAGACTTCAACGGCGAAAAAAGTTGCGCAGGAATGCCATTTTGCATTTGTTTCAACCGGTGACCACTACCGCACCATGGCCCGCTACTTCCTGGACCATCGCATTGCCCCCAGCGATCACTCTTCCATTGCGAGTGCACTTTCCAAATTGCATCCAACCACACGCATGGACGGCAACTGTGCGCGCCTGTGCATCGGTGAAGTCATTGCCAATGAGGCCGATTTGCACAATGGAGAAATTAATTCCGTTGTGGCGGACTACGCCCAGGACCCTTCGCTGCGGACATTTCTCCACGCCTATCAGCGGCAACTGCCGGCGGTCATTCGGTCCATCTCCCTCGGAGGAATGGTCATTGAGGGGCGGGATGTGACCAGCGTCGTTTTTCCAAACGCTACGCTGCGCCTATTTCTCCGCGCCGACCTGGGAGAGCGTCGACGGCGGCGACTGGAGGAGGGAATCGGCGACGATGTGGAAAGCAGGGATGCCAAGGATCATTTGCAATTACAATGCGTCGACGGCGTTTTACTCATCGATTCTACCCAACTTTCATTGGAAGAAGTTGTGCTTGTGATTTTGAAAAAAATAGATGAACTTCCCTCCCATGGGTGATACTCTATTTCCTCCGGCTATTTTCGCCATTGGCCGCTGGTTTTGCCGCATAGTCTTGGAGGATTTCTTTGACTTTGAAGCCTTTGGCGAGGAGTATGTGCCCCAGGACGGCCCCTGCATCATCGCTGCAAATCACTGCAGTTTTCTCGATCCGCCGGCGGCGGTCATTGGCGCCATTCGCAACACCTATTCCTTTGCGAGAAAAACCCTTTTTAAGGAGGGAATTTCGGGAAGAATTTTTAAAAATCTGCTCACCATTCCCGTCGATCGCGATGGCGGGAACGATGTCAATGCCATTCGCCAAGTTTTAAAAAAATTGGCCGATGGACAATCCGTCCTCCTCTTTCCCGAAGGCAAGCGCAGCGTCGACGGAAATATCGAAAAACCCATGCGTGGGGTAGGTATGATCGCCACCCGGGCAGAGGTTCCCGTCGTTCCGGCGCGTATTTTTGGCAGCTTTGACGCCTGGAGTCGGCACCGAGTAAGGCCAACGCCGTTTACCCATGTGCGCACCGTATATGGTCCGCCCATGGCTCCAAAGGACTACGACCCTGGATCCGCCGCGAAGGACCGCCACGCAGTTGCAGCTCAGCGCATTATGGATGCCATTTGCCACCTACAGCTTCCCATTTCCTAGGCGCTAAAACAGGGCAAGGACAATGGATTCGATGGCGGCCGATTCGGAGCAGTTGACCGCCAAAAGTGAAGCGGCACGGTCCAGTGCGTGCAGCCTGCCGCTAAGGCGATGGATAGCAATTCTTCTCTCGTCCCCATCGGAGGGCAGATTGCCGATGCATGCGTCGAAAAGCACCCTTGCACATTCCCTCAGGCGCCCTCTGCATATGAGCTGTCTCTTCCCGAAGCCATCCGTTTCATCCAAGGAATGGGCAAATTTTTCTTCCTCGTCCAGCAGGGAAAGAAAGTTATCGATGAGGACATAGGCATCGACTATGAGTCTCTTGGAGGGGGTCATACCGGTTTCCTCGACCAGCCATCTCCACTCCTCCAGCCAATGGGTCCACCGCTCGTCCCCTGCGACTGTGCCATTGGCCACGGAATGCCCCGATATGCGATGAATTTGGCATCGACTGCGAATGGTAGCCATAACGGCGTAGGGGTTGCGCGCAGTGAGGATAAAAATTGTTCCTCCGGGTGGCTCTTCGATGGACTTCAACAGTGCATTGGCCGCATGGCGATGTAGTCGATCGCTGTCAAATATAGCAATCACTTGGAATCCGTCGCCAGTTGCCCTTAGTTGGATGGCTCGAATGATTTCCCTTACCCTATCGACGGCAATTTGCCTCATTTTTCCCTGCGGATGGAGGGATAAAAAACTTGGACAGCGGGAAATGTCCCCGCACTTTGTCAACATTTTTGCCATTTCTTTGGCATTCACCTCCAAATCGCAGTCCGCTTCGGCGGTGAGCAAAAATGCACTGGGAACTTTTCCGGCACGCATCACACTGTCGAGACTGTTCTTTAGCTGCGGGTCCATGGGATAATTCACATAACCATGCCCCCATCCACGCTGATTACTTGGCCGGTGATATAGGAAGCCGAGTGGGATACGAGAAATGCGACCACATTGGCAACGTCTTCGGGATTTCCAAATTTTTTTGCAGGAATGAGCTCAAGGATGCGCTCGGAAATTTTTTCAGACAGAACGGCCGTCATATCCGATCTAATGAATCCCGGCGCAACGGCGTTGGCGGTGATGTCGCGGCCGGCCAGCTCCCTGGCAATGGCCTTTGTGAGTCCAATGATTCCCGCCTTTGCCGCCGCATAGTTGGCCTGGCCAGCGTTGCCAATGATGCCAATGGCGGACGAAATGTTGACAATTCTCCCCCACCGCCGCTGCATCATTGGACGGCAAAGTTGCCTTGTCCAAAAAAAACTGCTGCTTAAATCCGTGGCTATGACATCGTCCCACTCCCCATCGGCCATGCGAATGAGCAGATTATCTCGATTGATGCCGGCGTTATTCACAAGTACATCAATGGCATCGTATTTTTCTAAAATTTTCCGGCAAGCCTCTGCAATGGCACCGCGATCGGCGACATCTACGCCATAGGAATCGGCATTTCCTCCTAATTTGCGAATTTCATCCGCTGTCGTTTCCGAGGAAGACTCCGATCGACTTACACACAAAACCCGCGCACCCATGCGGGCTATCTTTATGGCAATGGCCCGGCCAATGCCGCGGCTTGCTCCAGTTACTAGGGCAACTTTTCCACCTAGACAATTCTCCATTGGAGGGAGTATTAATTCCTACACCCACTTAGCGAGAAAATTTTTTCAAAAACTCCGCGTTTTTATCTAGGATTACCCAATCGCACCATCTAAAACCCAAGGTTAATTGCCCGCATTGCAATGGCGATTACTGCTTTAGCAGAGGCGCAAACGCAGAAATATAGTACTTCCGGTGCTGTTTGCAAGCAACACCTCCAAAAAGCAAACATCGCGTGTGGATCCATCTGAAAAGCAAAAATTTTCGCCGCATGCCCGCCGTGGGCACGTACATGCGCATTCCGCGCACGGGTGAAGCCGCGGCATGTCCCAAGGAAAGCGAGGAGGCACCGGCCAATTCATCCGCTGTCCGGCCGCATTCCATGGATACGGCCA
>JAIRXK010000013.1 GCA_031268315.1 Puniceicoccales bacterium
ACTAGGGAAGCTGATTTTGCAAACGGAGTCCAATGCAGCGTCACTAACTACTCAATGCTGAGCTTTGCCATCGTTGGTAATCGCAATTGGGTAGAGGAAGCACTTCCTGGACAAACCTACTCCGCGGCCGGCGAAGCCAACTATTTGGCGATCTTCTATGTACCCTCAGCCAATGGTTTCATATTTTCAACACTGTATGGCGATGATTCCGGTGAGCAGAGTCGATTCGCTCTTGTGCAGCCGGTGCTATGTAACATTGGAACGCTCGTCTGGGCATACGATGCGGCATTGCTTCTGAAAAACGCCAGCGACGATTTCCGTAGCTAGGGCTTTTTGCGGAAAATCCCCCGATTCATTTTAAGGAAAAATTTCCTCCCTAGGTATTTTTTAAAATACTTTTTCCATTTCATGGGCCTGCGTTTCCAATTCAAGCGCAGGCCCTATTTTTTTAATAACGTATTAAACCGCAGGAACTTAATAATTTTTTTAAATCGATCTATTGCATCTCCATTACTAAACAAATTAATCCACTTAAATATTTCTGATGTAAGATAATATGCAAATTTCATTGACTTTCAAAAAAAAAGACAAATGGGCATTGACAGTGCTAAACTTTTATTCTCCCTGTGCTTTGCCTAAAAAGGCTATACTATGAATACAAACAATAATCTGGGTAACAATAGAAATTACCCAACTAACACAAATCCGGTTTCTGGGCAGGGATTCCCCAATGCTAATCCGCCTATTCCGGGTCCTAATCCAGTGAATCCAAATGAAGCACAGGATGAAGATTGGCCGGAGGTAGATGCCCATGCAGGAATTCCGGGTCCTAATCCCATGGATCCGTATGAGGTATGGGTAAATATCGTACGAATACTCAATGCTCGCTTCCATGATGTAATTGCACGGCGTACTCCACCGCAAAGACTTCAAAGGTTCAATCCCGATGACTTTCCGGAGGTGGATATACGGGTGGTTCCACCGCGAAGACTTCAAAGGTTCAACCCCGATGACTTTCCGGAGGTGAATATACGGGTTCATCGCAATGAAGACATTCCGAATCCAAATCTTCCGGATCCGAATGAGGGACGGAATGCTTTCTAATGGGCTAATCCATTTGGTTCGGCTTAGAACTTTCGGTAAAATTTAGAGTGAAGACTGCTTCTATCGGAGGAGAGTATTTCTACGTCGCTTCGGCCGCCTCGCAGTAAAGTGTTTGCGGTTTTTGCGAATGCTTTCCACGCGGCGGTTTTTACAGATTTACACCTGCTTCTGCGAATAATTTCAAAATCAAATCAAAATTCAAATTCCGATGGAATTCGCCATTATAATTCCACCGATAGTTGAGATTTGAATGCTCATTCGGGCATATGATGCGGCATGGTTTCTGCGAAATTGCGAATGCTTTAGATTTTATCGACGTGCAACCTCCACTTTGGCAGATTTTTCCGCGAAATCCCGTCGGGGAAAATACGCAAATTTAAAAAAATGCGCACATTTTTTAAAAAATTTCTTGCATGCCTTTCCTTGGTAACGTAGAGTCAGTTCATGTCACGGCATAGGAAGTTAGAGACAGAACGTTTGGTACTGCGTCCACTTGAAGAATCAGACGCAGAGAGAATTATTGAATTCATGGGAGAGAAGGATGTGACTCAATACCTTCTTTTCTTTGGTTACCCGATAAATGAGGACCAGGTCCGGCAGTGGCTGAAAAATGTCCTAGGGGCACAGCCGGAGCATTGCGCGTACTGGGCCATCACTCTTCGCAAAACGGGAAAGCTCATCGGCGTTCTTTCCCTAACCATGGATAACTATCATCATAAGACGGAGATGGGCTATTGGTCAGCCAAGGAATATTGGGGCAAGGGCTACATGACCGAGGCGGCCTGGCGCGCCATCGAATATAGCTTTGACGAATTAAAATTACACCGCGTCGAATTGACCCACATGGTCGCCAACAAGGGATCCCAGCGAGTGGCCGAAAAACTTGGCTATCAAGTGGAAGGGTGCTGGAGAGAAGGGCACCACAAGGATGGCAGCTACAAGGATGTAAAGATCTATGGCATGCTTCGGGTAGACTACGAACGGGCAAAGCGAAAACGGCAGATACAAACGAACTAATCAAGTTAGTTGGTCCGATGATCTATCGCCGGTATATATTTTTCCAAACGTTTTTTGCCTGTTGCGCGACCACGCTATTGTTTGTCGTTGCTCTACTTCTTGGAAATTTACTCAAGGATATCCTGCAGCTCATCGTATCCGGAAGCATAACGGTGGGGTTTTTTTTCAAAGCGCTGGCCATGCTCATCCCTACGGTTGTGACCTATGCGCTCCCACTTGGCGTGGTCACAGGGGTACTCATCGCCATGGGAAAAATGGTTGCCAGCAATGAAATTTTCATCCTCCAAGTCAGCGGCGTTTCCCTATGGCGCATTGCCGTCCCGGTGCTGGCATTCGCTGCGCTTTCATCGTTTGCCTCCCTATGCATTAATTTTTTCTATGCGCCGCATGTCCTTTACAACTACCGCCAAATGCTTAAAAATTTAATTTGCCGTGCGCCATTGAATTTTATCATCCCCAACCATTTTGTGCATGACTTTGCAGGATATGTTATCTTCAGTGAAGATCGCGACGGGGATTGCCTAAAGGGACTGTCCATCTGGGAGTTGGATTCCGCTGGAAAATTGGAAGGCTTTCTCCATGCGAAAATTGGCGAACTTTCCTACGACGAAGAACGCGGCCTGCGCCTTACCCTCTCCAATGGTTCCATGGAGCGCTACTGCGAATCCGACCGTGGACCGTCCCCAACGGTCCATTTCCGCGAATTTTCTCTGCAGCTGCCAACGGGACTATCCGCTAATGCCGCAGTCATATCCAAGCGGCTAAAGCACCGCAACCTATTCGAATTGATTGACGCACTGGACCACTGGTCGTCTACGGATGTGGCCCCCGAATTGCGCTCGGAGGAGCAGCGACGGCGCGACCGCATTGCGGTCAATCACAGCATTCAACAGCACATCGCCATGGGGACTTCAATTTTCATTCTGGCATTCCTCTCCATTCCATTGGCCATGGAGATGCGGCGGGGCGAAACGGCAATTAATGGGGTCATAGCCATTCTACTTGCTCTTTCCTATTACTTTGCCATGGCCATTTCCCACTGGATGCTGGAAGTGCCAAATTTGCGCGCGGATTTACTTGTTTGGGTTCCAAATGGAGTTTTATTTTCGGTGGCAATTCTGCTGTGGACGACCATGGATCGGTGCCATAAATGAAAAAAGGGACACGAGGTCCCCCGACTTCCCATCATGAAAGTCAACGGACTTAAAACATTGCTTTGAAGGCCAATCAAGATAAATTTACGAAAATTTAAATTTTTTTTTTATTTTCCGAATATTTTGATGAAAAATTCTAAATTCCAAGGGCTTTAAACATTTTTCCCACGAGGTAAATTGAGCCGGTGACAAGTATGGGTCCCTCTCTGTCGCCGAAGTGAATACTATGGAGATCACTCTGGGAAATCATCCGGATGGGAATGGATGGAATATGAGCAATAATCGCAGCCAACTCTCCCCGGCTCAGCGCACGTGGCTCATCCAGTTCAACGAAAATGATGCGATTGCCAATGGATGCCAAAAATGGCAGAAGTGCGCGGGCGCGTCGCACTCCCAGCATGGCCGTGACGATGGTGGGCCTTCCCCAGTGATTTTTCCGCTGCTCATCTTCCCAATTGGCCCGCAAAAATGGGAGACCGCAGCCGTTGTGGGTGCAATCAAAGATCCAAGTGCGGCCGCCGATGGTGCGCCGTTCCCAGCGCCCCCGCCACCTTGCATTGGCAGCGCCATCGAGAAAACGATCTACATCGCACTTGCCGCTGCCTAGGACTGAGCGAATGTACATTTCTCCGGCCGCGGCGGCAACGGGCCAATTTTTCTCCTGCTCACGGCCATTCAGATGGCGCAGTGTACGACCGCCGTTATCCGATGGAATTGCCGAGAGGACGGGGGCGTGCCTTTCCCGGGCAATCGCTTCTATGGCCGTCCTTGCCTCCGCCGGCATTTCTCCCAATACCACCGGAATATTGTTCTTAATGATCCCAGCTTTTTCGATGGCAATCTCTCCGATGGTTTCCCCGAGAATGTCTTCGTGGTCGAGGCCGACGGTGGTGATGCAGGAGACCCGCGGCGTGGCAATGTTGGTTGCATCCAAGCGGCCGCCGAGGCCAACCTCAATGATTGCAATGGAGACGGATTTTTGAAGAAAATAGAAAAATGCGCCAATCGTTAAAATTTCAAAGGCGCTGAGTGGACCGTCGGCCCCTTTTCCGCACGCATGGGCAACGGGCAAAATGCGGGCAAGCAGTCGTGCAAAATCACCGTCACCAATGGGTTCGCCGTCGATGCAAATACGCTCATTCCAAGAAATAAGATGGGGCGATGTGTAGAGGCCGGTTCTCAGGCCAAGGCTGCGAAAGCCTGCCTCCAGCATGGCACAGGTGGATCCCTTGCCATTGGTGCCGGCAACGCAGATAAAGTTTCCAACCAGTGGAATTTCAAGGCAGAGGGCAAAGTGCCGCACGCGGTCCAAATTCCATTTTTTGGGCGCATTTCCCTGCTTTTCTAGGTCCGCAATGAAACCCTGTAACGCTTCCTTTTCAGATAAAAATCGCATATCCATCGGTGATCTTTTCAGTATTTATTCCCACATTGGCCAACGGCCGATGGCAATGGGAGGATGGCGCTTTGGGCGGTGCGCATAGAAAAAGAAAAATCCTATGCCAGCATCTTCATATCCTCCCCGCAGAAGTAGTCCCAATGCGTTTCGAAAAATCAAATAAAAAATTTTTACGGAAAATGCCTCTGTGGCATCGCTCATTTTCATTGGGCGGGGTGAAAATTGCAGGCATATTTTCACAATTTTCGAGGCTCTAATTTACTCCATTGATAAAAAATTCTTGCCCAATTGCAAATTTTCAGAGCCATTTGTCCCAATCCTCGGGTAAATTTTTGATCTATGCAGAAGCAAATTTCATGGCATGTCCGCACTTTTTCAGCAATTTGCATTTTTTTTAAAAATTGATAAATTTCTGCGTTTACAATGACGATAGATGCGTTAGTATAATCCTCTCATGGGTCTATATCAGCTGTTTCAACGCCATATCATTTGCAGAGGCAAGTGCCGTCAGGCGGTCATTGTTATTTCGCCTTGGCAGCTGATAGGGGCCATCGTGGATGTGTGCGGTGAGGAGATTATATTCAAGTACCTGGGAACCCACGAGCTTTCCTGCGAAACGCGGAGGCAGTGGGATGAATCTCTCGCCGAGGGCTTGGCAAAACTACCCAAGATATTTCGTCACCATTCGTGCAAATTAATTTTTCCGCAGATTAATCCCATCGTCAAATGTGTCTCTCACTGCAATGTTGCTCCGGCATTTCGCCGGGATATGATTGCCGAAACCCTGGAGATGGAATTGCCCATTTGCTGTAAAAATTTCTCCTGGGACTACACCTCATTTGAATGCTCTTCCATGGCCAAGGAGTCCTTTGCCTATGTCTTTGCCGAAAAAACCGAATCATTGGCCCCCTATTTGGATCTCATTGCCTCCATGCGCATACTTCCCACCGACGGCATGCTGCCATTTTCCATCGACCTTGCCGTCGCATTGTGCAACTGCGGCAAGCGGGATGACTATTCCTTACAATTATTCATCGATCGGGAAACCACCGCCATGGTGTTCAATGGGGGAAAGCAGCCCTACATGCGCTATCTCAACTTTGGATGGAACTGCGCGCTGGAAAAGGACCCGGTTCCAAAGGCCGATGAGAAAGTACTGCGCGGGGCACTGCGATCCTGGCTGCTGGAAGAATCCCTCGGCGAAGAAGACCTTGCCCAGTGGGCCTCGGCTGCCATTGGGGAACTTTGTGCGAAATTAAACAAAGAAATCGAAGAAACCAATTTCTACTATATCCATAATTTCCAAGGAAAGCACTTTAAAACCCTTGGAATTTATAGCGCCATAGGTCCAGCCAATCGGCTGGGCGAAATCCTTGCCAAGGAGCAAAAGGCAACCTTCTCCAGCGGCCGCATTGAAAGGCCAGTGAGCATAAAGTCCCACTACGCATCGATAAGGGATGGAATCGATGACCTTTCCTGGATCCATCTGACGGAAGGTGCATTTATGCTTGCCAAGGAGCGTCCAGATGGAGCGTTGCCATTTATTCCAAGTGAGTTAATTCGTCGGAGAATTTATTCCCAAAATATTGCCGTTGCCATTGTTGGCATCTGCTTGATTGCTAGCATATTGCTCTTCGGAATTGCCTATCGAAAAACGCAGAATGTGCTGATGGCGCGGGAGGTGAACGGCTTGCAGGGGCAGAAGATAGAGCAAATTGCATTTTCCCAGCAAATGGCTCGCCTCGAGGAAAGTCGAAAGCATCTTGCCAGTGGACTAAGTCGGTTCCAATGTGCGAAACAGCAGCAGGGATTCTGGTTGGAATTTTTTAACGATCTCCAACGCGCCCTCGATTCGGTATCCGGCGGATGGATTGATGACCTTTCCTATGTCCCGCAAAAGGAAAATGGACAAGCAATCGAAGTGACCATCGCGGGCCATCTTTTTCCCGGAGATGAAAATGGCAATTTAACGGAAACGGCACGGCGGCTCGATGCCCTGATGGAGCATCTGCGCGCATCCTCGAGGGTTAGAGGAATTGATGATTTGACCATCGATGTGGATCCGACCTTTGTGCAGTCTTTTCGCTGCAAACTCACTCTAATTCCTTACCAATCATAGGACTATCATATGACGCTTTCGGAACAGAAAAAAGGTCGCATTGTTGCGCTGATGAGCGCAGTTTCCGCGCTTATCTTTATTCCATTACTCTTCATCTTCCATGGCCTTGCTTTGCAGAAGAAGAAATTTATTAGGGAGCGGGACGGTTTGCAGTCAGAAATGATCGTACTTGTCCGGCAGGCGGGACTAAAGAGCGATCACTCCCTCGCCGCTCGGGCAAAAGTAGTCGACCAGCTGGCCATCCAGGCACAGCAACTATCCGCGGAGTACAATTGGAAATCCATTGAAAAACTTCCGGAAGTGATCCCGTCCAACGGCGAATTATATTTCACATTGGTGCAGGCGATGCAGGCCATAGAAAAGGAAGCAGAAGCCTGTGCCGTTGCGTTACCCAATGGACCGTTGTTTGGATTTTGCGACATTATCCGCAGCGGAAAAATTATGGATTTCACCGTGGGAAAAATGTGGACCCAAATGCGAGAGATCCAAACGCTCTTGTCCCTACTGTTTTCCTGCTCTAAAAATGATTTGCAATTTCTTTCCCTTTCCCGCGAAAGCTCAGATCCCCGGGAGTTTTCCCGCTACGCCAATGACCTATTTGACGGTCGGCAGATCGTCAATCTCCGAAGCTCATTGGGTGGCACAACCCATTGCTATCGTCTAAAATTTCGCTGCCATGGGCAGACATTTCGAAATTTTCTCAATGGCCTTTCTCAGCATTCTCTTCCCGTCATTATTCAATCTATGACTGTGAAGGGTAACAATTTAATTAAAAATAGAAGCGGTATGGATGATGGAAAAATTGGCGATATTGTGGTGCCAAAGCCGGCGGAGTATGTCCTAGTATTTGAATGGCTGCACCTCGGCTTTAAAAATAATCCGTAGAATGATATCTTGGAATAGCCATGGATCATCTTAGTGGTTTTAAAAAAAATTCAAAAATTTTTTATTTTTTATTTATTTTTGTATTTTTTTCGTTTTCTCTTGCTGAGAGCCGCCTGCTTTTTAGCAAAAGCAACGCTCTGCCGTTGGCGCCATCGGATGGTGGTAGAGACAATGGTGAATTTCAAATAACAGAAATGGGTGTACTATTATGGAAGGGGTCTGCGTTTATGAGTTCGGGCGATGATGGAGGTGACGATGATTCGAATGAATTGCTTACTCCACCAGTCATGCAATTGGATGGGGATAAAGTTTTGTTCGGCGGATTATCGCCTGTGAAAAAAGAAAATAGATATGAAAACGTGCGAGTATTAGACGTCGTCAATATTCCGTTTTCCCTTACTCTAGATGGATTTCTTTCCTTCGGAGACGATGACTATGTGCTATTTATTAGGGATAATCATTCCAAAGAAGTGCATCGCGTTACCGTGGGTGAAGTGATTCCTGGCACGCAGTTTCGAGTGGTGGAGGTTTTTAAAGTACCCTGTGAAAATTCGAACAATGGCGCGGGTATGGCAACTGAAAAGGCCTATGCGGTGATTGATAACGAACTCATGCCGCCGATTACGCTGCGGCTTGGGGAGGATATTTACGTTGATATCCATTCCGTGTCCGTTGAATGTGATTTCAAGGGACAAAAAGCTACCTATGTTCTCCATGAAGTTGGACAGTGCTTTACATTTAATTCTCATCAGTATCAGCTGACGGAGGTAATGTTCCGCGATCGCCTATTGGTTTTTACCTGTAGCGATGAAAGCACGGGAGAACAGAGCATAATCCCATTTCACTATTAGAAATGGGCAGACGACTCTAGGCGGACAACTTCTTTTCCAGTGAAATTCGTTCAATGATTTCGCTGGAAAATCGTCTATAGATTTTCTTCGGGCGCTTCTTACTTACTCCAATCCAACTAAATATCAATCTTTAAAATGTAGAAAAATGACTAGAAAGTAATATTTGTAAAAAGTTATTTTTATATTGAAAAATTTGAAAGTTCGGTGTAAAATAAATGTACCATGAGCGGAATTGGTAATCACTTAAGAAGTGTTGGGCAAGGGATGCTCAATGATGTTAGGGCGTTGAAGGATAATACTGTAAAGGATTTCAAAGCAATGCCGATGTGGCAAAGAGTTCTGACCGTTACGGCGGCCGCTGTTACTCTGGGTGCCATTATAACTGGACTTGTATGTGGAGGTGGAATTATAGCAGCTATTTGCACCGGTATTGCCTTAGGAGCCGTCGCCGTTGATGCAATCGGGGAGGTCGTGGCGCGGCATTCTAAGAAAAAAGAGGATAAGTCCAGTTCGCAGTCGTCCGGGAGTTCGCCATCTAATGAGGGGTCGATAGATAAATCTCCGAAGGAACTTACTCTCAATAATGAAGTTTGACAACAAATTTTACTTTACTCCCGTCGCCGCTGCTGCTCCATTTGGAAATGGGGAAGCGCAGGAATTACTATGATGTCATCGTTTGCGGCGCTGGCCACGGCGGCTGCGAAGCGGCTGCTGCTGCAGCACGTCGTGGCGCCGGGGTTTTATTGCTCACTGGAAATCTGAACACCATTGCGCAGATGAGTTGCAACCCGGCCATCGGTGGAATCGCAAAGGGCCACATGGTTTGCGAAATCGATGCCCTCGGTGGACTCATGGGAGAAAATGCCGATCGAACGGCCATTCAGGTCCGCATGCTCAATCGATCAAAGGGACCTGCCGTGCAAGGTCTACGGATGCAATGTGATCGACAAATTTACGCCATGCGCATGAAGCAGATCATCGAGCAAATTCCAAATCTCTCCCTGGCCCAAGGCATTGGCGAAGAAATTCTCGCCGTAGACGG
Organism: Puniceicoccales bacterium; assembly: GCA_031268315.1. Classification (GTDB taxonomy): domain Bacteria; phylum Verrucomicrobiota; class Verrucomicrobiia; order Opitutales; family JAIRLM01; genus JAIRXK01. The sequence goes on from JAIRXK010000013.1 coordinate 9,572, forward strand.
ACGCGCCATCGGAATTCGCAGCAATTGCGGTGAAACTTTTTTCAGTAGAACGCTCATTCTAACGGCGGGGACATTCCTCCGTGGGCAACTTTTTATCGGAGAAAATAGGCAATCGGGCGGGCGACTCGGCGATTTTTCCGCCCAGCATCTAACTGACTCTCTCCACCGGCTGCAAATTCGCACGGGACGCATGAAGACGGGGACGCCGCCGCGCATTTTGGGGTCATCCGTCGATTTTTCCGCAATGGAGGAACAGAGGGGAGACGGCGAATTGTCCACATTTTCATTCGCTGACACGCGGCCCGATGAAATAGAGCAATTAGTACGAGATTTGCCGTTTCTTCCTTTCATTTCCAATCCCGAAGACCAGCGTTCCTGCTACATTACCCATACGTCCCCAAAAACAAAGGAGGTGGTACTGCGCAGCATGCATCGATCTCCGCTCTATTCCGGTGAAATTATCGGCATTGGCCCACGCTACTGCCCCAGCATAGAAGATAAGTACCATAAATTTCCGACCCACGAAACCCATCGGCTATTTCTCGAGCCGGAGTCCATGTGGGGCGACGAATGGTACATCAACGGGCTATCAACTAGCCTTCCCATTGACGTACAACACGAAATACTGTCCACCATTCCAGGGCTGGAAAGTGCCCACATGCTTCGCCCGGCCTACGCCGTGGAATATGACTATGTCCCTCCCACGCAGCTTCATCCTTCCCTGGAAACCAAAATGGTCGAGGGACTTTTCCTTGCCGGGCAAATCAATGGTACATCCGGCTATGAGGAGGCAGCGGCGCAGGGCCTGGTCGCCGGAGTAAATGCCGTTGCAAAAATTCGCGGCGAAGATCCGCTGGTTCTTAGGCGCTATGAATCCTACATCGGCGTGCTCATCGATGATCTGGTTACCAAGGGAACCGCTGAACCCTACCGCATGTTCACAAGCCGCGCGGAATTTCGCCTGCTATTGAACAGTGGCAGTGCGGAAGTGCGTCTCTGCGAAGCGGCGAAGCGCTACGGCCTCCACCGCAGGGCGCGGCAGGTGGCCATTGATGAAAAGTGCACGCAGATTGAACGGGGCATTGCCCAGGCCAGACAATCTAGAAATGCCCAGGGAATTCCGTGGGAAGAGGCCATACGGTGCGGCGCTGCGGACGAAAAAGAATTTTTTGCGCAATTTTCACCTCCCATCGGCGATGCTGTCTGCGGAGAAATTTCCTATCGCATTGCCTACGGCGGTTATCTGGAGAGAGAGTTGCGGCAAATTAATCGGCTAAAGGACATGGAAAATCTGCAAATTCCTGTAAATTTCGACTACAATGCTGTGAAAAGTTTACGGATCGAAAGTCGGCAAAAACTAAATGAAATTCGCCCAGGTAACTTAGGCCAAGCAGGACGTATCAGCGGTATCAGTCCAGCGGATGTGCAGCTCATTTGGATTGCAATCAAATCACAGGGGAAAAATTTGAAATAAGCAAAAAATTGTAGGAAATATTGACTTCCATGTTTTATAAGCAATAATGTATACTGTGAAAGATGTCAAATATTAGAGCAAGTTTGGAACGCCGATAAAAAAATATTAAATTCGACGATAAAATGACAATTATTGAAAGTTTTTATCACTTCATCGAACGCCTTTCCATTAAAAAAGAAAATGTGTGGGATCAAATTCAAGGAAAACATAGACTTTACTAATTTTATCATCGCATAGGGCAACCATATGGCATATTTTAAAATTTAATTCTATGCACATGATTATTCAAGTCATAACTGACTTATACAGCTCCAGTGGGCATAGGCACTGCCGTGTATACGAAAAAAGTAAAATTACTCATTGCTTTAATTTCACGGAGTAACCATTTAACTTGATTTTCACTTTTCTGCATAAATATGCTACGTGCAAAATATCCGGCTGTCAATGTTCGCCGCAGTACGTTGACAAGATTAAGTGCGACCTTGGGGGTAAATAGATCAAAATAAACTAAATCCTTGCTATCGTTTTGAAAATCAACACACTAGCAAAGAGATCCTGTGTGCTAATTTTTGCCTTATGTAGCATGCTATAGATTAGATTGTTGGCGAGTTGCCATATCCATCAATGCAACTAAAAACACAGCCATGGTTAGCAATGCCTTTGGAAAATTTTTTAAAATTCGGAATGGTTTCTGGGTCAATAATCATGCATACACATTCATCGACATTCGGGCATCTTCCCGATGGGGCATCGAAAATTCTCAGAATGTGCATTCGAACTATCGCATGATCTTTGCTATCCACACGACTTATATACGTATATTTTGTTGCTTTAAAATACATTACACCATCATCAATTTCGCATATCTCTTCTTGATTTTTAAGTATGCCAGTGCCAAGTGCAACGGCATAGGCATTCCCGCCAACTTTAGTTTGCTGGTTGCACCTTGGATGGTTTGGGTGCTGGGTTTCCACTTTGGTTTATTGTACGCACTGCAAACTGGATTAGTTCATGGGCAGCGCGAGTGAAAAACTGGAAGATATTTGCCAGAGTGAAAAGGCAAGGGTTGGGAAATTTTTCACATCAAATGTGATTAATTCATATTGGGTTCCCTCTGGAAATTTGCCGTAAAATTCACGAGTAACTGCTGAGTCATCTTTTTCAAATACTCTCAACCATGCGTATACAGCCTTGCGCCCATGGATCACGTAGCGGAATCTGTTAAAGTCATGCAGGTAGTCGCTGGTGCCAAAGCAGTTTATAATTTTTTCAAAGTTTACATGGTCAGGAATGGTACTCAGTAAATTTTGTGGAATATTCTTCAATGAAATTTCTAATTGCTGTATTATGCTTGTCGATATGTTTGTACGGCTTTGTGGTATGGTAAACGGAAAGCCGCCATCTTGAAGAATTGAATTGTCATTTTCTTTGATTTCTATTGCATCATCATTCGTTCTTTTGCTTGGATAGTGTATGCCCGGTTTCTGTTTTTTTTGGGGGATATACATCTGATCTTGGGTTTGATAGCCAACTGCATTGGTGAACTTTTCGCGTGTCATTTCGGATGGCATCGAGTACCATTTTATTTGCCCATCTAAATTCATCGGCGCATCGACTCGTTCGCCTTTCAGAACATAGGTATGATCCTCATCAATGGAGGTATTTTGGATTTGCGCTTTCGTCCCTTTGAATATGCCGCTAGTGATCGCAATGGAAATGGTTGCAATAACCCCTGTGATGGCAGCAATGCCGCTTACAGCAACGGTTAAAAGCTCAGCGCCGATGCAATGGCAGATCAATGGCGTGGCCACAAATGCAATGCACGCAAATACCGTCACTGCGCCTAAAAATGAGAGCGTTTTGTTTTTCAGTCGGCACCCCATTTGCGCGAGTGCTCTGACTGTCCATGTGTTATGAGCTTCCGCTGTTTTTTGCAAAAGTCAATGTGTTTTTTAAGAGAACTTTTAGCGGGATGCCACTTTGCAAGCTTTTCCGATGTCCGAGAAATCTTATCCGGTGACGAGCAAAATATTCGGGCAACACAACCCTTAGATTTCGACTCGTGCGGGGTAACTGCATCTGCATGCTGTCAAGGGATTTTACTACTAATCAAACGGAGTTAGCGAGTTCAATTGTACGTTCGACTAGCCACTTAAGCTGTGTTTCGCCGCGTTGAATGAATGAACTGCGCGCAAAATAACCCTGCGTCATTATGCGCCGCAGCACGTTGACCAAATTGAGCGCAATAACGGGTGGATTTTGCCGATTACATTTAATTAAATCATATGCATCACGCTCGAAATCGGCAATTACAGGAATGCTCATATTGCGAGCAAGCTCTCTTGCCCTGCACAGGGTGCAGTAGGCCATCATCGTCGGAGACCTGCCCAATCCTGCAACGCAATGAAAAACATAGCCTTTTTCTAGACCTTCAAAACGCGCATCTATGAGATTTGGATGGTTGATGTAGTTAGCGCAAAATTCTATGAACCGTGGATTCTCTCCCATGCTTCCATCGCTGATATTTGGCATGCGTAATCGAACTATTGTACGCGTCCCTCTGTCAACTCTACTGATATAAGTATATTCATCTACCAGAATATTACAGCCTTCTCTATTAGGCCCTTGGAAATGTATTATTTTTTGAAGAGCAACTGGCTGTAATATTCCGTATTGTTTGACGGCTAATTCATAGCTATTGTCGTGTACCATAAGGTCGTTATCGCTCACCAAATCAACAACAAAGGAAATTTTTTCCTGGTGCATGGCTTCAAAGAAATTGAGGTCATTGGGATAGGGCATATTGGAAACGTAGCATCGATATGCAGCATTAAGATCCGTAATACGTGAAAAATCATATTGATTTATCCCCAATTGGTTCCAATCGAATACGGAAGGGAGCCAATGTCTATCGGGGAGCTGGTCGACTTCTCCTTGAGAATGTATCCAGTAATGCAGCGGTTGCCCAACAGAAAAGGTCTCACCATTTTGCCATTTCATTTGCTCATGGAGTCTTGAAAAGGGCGCCTTGTTGTCGATGCGGGCGTCAGCCGAGGGACGTGGGGAATTGTCTGGAAATTGCGGTTGGGTTTGAGCCTTGGCAAATTGGCAATTTCTGCTTTTTTTTTGCTTCCAGCAGTGTTGATCATGGATAAAGACGCTCCGATATACACTTGGAATCCATTTTGGATCGTTATAGGCGCTGCGCTTCGGATTGGATACGAGGCAACGTGAATGAAACGCTGGAAAGTATTTTTTTGAATCTTTGGGCGTTGGTATAGCTGTAAATCCAGAGTTATCCGCTGCATCAAAGTCAATATTGCTGAGATGCGTCGTGTCAACATCGGCGGGTCTAGTAAAGCTTTCACGGGCCAGTAAGACGCTGCCGTTGTAGAAAGTTGAAATCCATGCGGATACCGCTTCTGGCCCGTGGACGGCGTAGCGAAATCGGGTAAAATCGCCGTAAGAATCACTTACTTCAGCATAATAACTAAATTTGGAAAAATCAACATGATCGGGAATGAGGCACCTGACTTCAGTGGGAATGTCGCATAACTCAATTCCCAAGCATGCGTGTATGTATTTAACCTTTTGAACAGGATCAGTCAAGGTTGAAAGATTTACAGAGGAAATGTCCATCTTAGTCATTTGATTGATAGGCAGGTGAGACGTATCAATCTGTGTCAAACAGTAATTTTTCTGCGGTACAATCGGATGTATGCGGAGGTCCCTGCGAGTGGGCTCAGTGGAACAAGGTTGGCTATTTGGATTGGTCTGTGGAGAAAATTGAGATGCATATTGAATGTTGGACGCATTAGTCATTCCACTGGGTTGACCACTGGGAAACGGTTGATTGACCCATGAATTTGAATTAGGGATTTGAGAAGTGTACTGATACGGTACAGCAACACCGGGTGCGGGCTGTATAAATGGTTGGTTGAGAGTATTAGAATTGGGCCGTTTATTGGAGTTCTCATGCCTAATAGTGCCACCTTTCTGACGCTGTTGATTGGGGTCATTGAGAGCAGGAGCATTAGCTTTTTGCTGTTGCGTACTGGGACCGTCGGTAGAAAGAGGAGTGCCACCTTTCTGCTTCGAATCCACCACAGCGCCGCTTGTCGGCTTAAATACTCCATTAAAGACGGCGGCAGCAATGATGGCCAATATGCCTATGGTGGCGAAAATGCCGCTGCCAAGAACAAATAGCGGGCTACAG
>JAIRXK010000019.1 GCA_031268315.1 Puniceicoccales bacterium
TAGGGAAATTTTTTCCGCAAAAAGCGCAAATGGCTTTAAAAATATACGCAATCGTTGGCTGGGTTTGCATATAATCAATCAACGTCGAAAAAATTAAAAGGGAATCAAAAAAGCATTTATGCGACCGGGATATATAAACGATTTTGCTTTCACATTGCGCAGGTATCTCAATTAGTTCCCAAAAAGTTTGCCGAAGCTTGTTGAAATGAATTTCTGTGCATGCGGTGAACACTTGCTCACAATCGGATGGAGCGAAAACCTAATCCATGAATTATCAACGACTATCGCTGAAACAGAAAAATTATAATAAAACTTGCTCTGTTAATCAAAGATAACCCTACGACGTCATGCCTTATAAATATCGCAAACGAAGAGGGTAAACTTACGTCAAACTTCATACAAGTGAGCCTTACAATTCTCGTTGATTTAGGGCATAGATTTGTTTACTTACAGATCCAGGATGTTTAAACAATGCGAAAATGCAACAAGAAAATGTGACATACAAATCGAACAATGCAGGCAAAATATGCAGAAGAATGAAGATGCAATAAGTCGGCGCGCGGCATCCACGCAATGACAAAGTAGAAATGTTGAACTTAGCACCGGAATAGGCGCACAATGGGCTAAGAGCGGCAGTCCCGATAACTGAAGCGCCACTTGGAGCTCTGATTGGCGGGTTAGTTGGCGGGACCCCGGCGAAATCATCGGCGCCAATGTGTAGGATAAAGTCTGCTGGGCCAGGCACAGCCTGGCCTCCTGATTTAATACAGTAGCAGCAGCGACAGCGGTACATCCACTACGGCGGCCAGCAGAATAGTTTTTTACAAAAAGATGCCATGAATAAGAATACTTGCTGATAGAGATTGGTTTTCTGGTGGCGATGCGTAATTTGGTTGCTTTTGGTTTCAGGAAATAGTTTTCGCCATCGGTGCGCCCATTGCTTTTTTTGATGATGTGGTCAACTTTTGCCCGCATGAGCCAATTCAGGGCAAATATCGCCACTTTTTGCAGACATTAATGCATTTTTTTCTCAGTGCGCTTCGACGGTCGAGTCGCAAACGAACGAAAACATAAAGCTAGCAATGGTTTAGAAAAAATCAATGGGATACACCTCTTTGTTAGTGGGCAGTGAAAATAATATTTGACAAAGCAATGACTTTGCACAATATGATGTGCTATGAATGCTTCGGAGCAGCCGGTCGCCGCACAGGGCGGAACACAGCGCATTGATGAAATTGAAAAAAAGAGCATCGAACTAAAAATGTACACACGGCGCGCAACGGGATTTAAGGTGCTTGCCATTGTCATTACTGTTACATTTGTCTTGCTTTCCATTGCAGCAGTGCTTTTGTATGTCTCGTCGACGTTAGCAACTGAATTTATATTTAGCGGAATATTCTTGAATTCAATGCACTGGCTATTGCCACTACTCTTTGCCATGTGCTGCCTATCGGTAATTTTCCATTATGTCAATTCCATGGTTCGCGACAGCTTACAGGAAACGATCGAATGCCTCGGGAGTCAATCGAATTCGAATACGCCGCGTTAAATTTTGCCAGCGCCCAATCTAGCGGGTAAGAATAAAAAATCGCGGCTTTTTCCACTGGTCGGTGAAGCTTTTCCAGCGGGAATAACCCAGGCGCTTTGCCAGGTCATTTAATTTTTCGCGGTGCCCACTTCCCATTTCCAGAGCGAGTATGCCATTGGGGTGGAGAAATTTTCGCGCTTGATCCATGATTATTTCGATGTCTACGCTGCCGTCGCCGGCAGAGCAAAGGGCCCACCGAGGCTCATGATCTTTCACTTCACATTCCGCTTGTTCTACCTCGCCGTGGCTCAGATAGGGCGGATTACTCACGATGAGAGACCATAGTCCGTTAACATTGGAAAACCAGTTGGATTGCAGAAACGTGATGCGACTTTTCATGGAGTGGCACTCTGCATTTGCAGCTGCCACACGCAGGGCGTCTCCGTCGATGTCGCCAGCGGACAAAGCCGCATGGGGAAATAGCTTGCCCAATGCGATGATGATGGCGCCGGATCCCGTTCCCAGGTCCAGGATGGATTCGACGGTGCTGCGCTCTTCCTCGCAATGGGATCGTATGGCGGCAATCAATTCCTCTGTTTCCGGCCTCGGAATGAGAACCCGTCGATCAACGACAAGGTCGAAGCCACAGAACGGTGCGGTTCCCAGAATGTATTGGAGCGGTTCCCGGCGGCAGCGGCGGTGCAAAAAGTTGATAAATTGTTCCCTTTGCTCCTCATTGGGCAGGTAATTGAGGCGGATATACAGATCCATGCGCTTGCAATTTAGAGCATGGGAAAGCAGCCACTCCGCGTCAGCCCGTGCATTTTCTACGGCGCTTTTCGCAAGCAGCTCTGCGGCCCAGCAGATGCATTCGCCGGCGGTCTTTGGACATTCGTGGCTTTGCTTTTCCTCCGTAAAATCATTCATCGTCATCTACCTCAATGATGCGACTTACCCCAATGAGCCGATCCTTCGCCGACAAATTAACCAATTTAACTCCCTGGGTTGCGCGACCAATGATGCGAATGTCCGACACTTTGCTGCGTATGGCTTGTCCCTGCTTGGTCAGCATCATGATTTGATCACTGTCGCGCACGCTTAGAGCGGCGCAAATTGGGGCATGGGTCCGCATGGCGACAAGGCCCTTTCCTCCGCGGCGCTGTAGGCGATAGTCGCTGAAGCGGGATCGCTTTCCCAGGCCATTTTCCGTTGCCAACAAAAGTGATGCCTCACCGTCGATGATAGTCATCATGGCGACGCAGTCATCCGCTGCGAGTTTCATGCCTCGGACGCCGCGCGTTGCGCGCCCCTGCACCCGCAGGTCCGACTCATTGAATTTTACCGACTTTCCATTTTTGGTAACAATAATAATTTCGTCGTTGCCCGATGTGAAATGGGCGGAAATGAGCTCATCTCCTTCGTCAATGTTAATGGCAATGATGCCGTCGCGCCGAAAATTGCGATAGGCCACGAGCGCCGTTTTTTTGATCGTGCCACTGCGGGTGCACATGACAACGTTGGCGTCGGAATCGAATCGATCCACACATAGCATGGCGGCAATGCGCTCCCCGTCCTGCATATTGAGCAGATTGACAATGGATCGGCCCTTGGATATTCGCGACGCTTCGGGGATGTCATAGACTTTTTGCACATAAAGTCGACCGTTATTCATAAAAAATAGAATGTAGCTGTGGGTCGTGCCGGAAAATAAATGCTTCACGAAGTCGTCGTCGTGCTGGCCAACCCCAATGACGCCCTTCCCCCCTCTCTTCTGGGTATGATAGGAATCGACCGGCGTGCGCTTGATGAAATTTTTATTGGAAACCGTTATGACACAGCACTCATTTGGGATGATATCTTCCATTGAAAATTCTCCCTCGTCGGGGACAATTTGCGTTTTTCGCCTATCGCCATAGATATCTCTAATTTCCACTAATTCTTTGCGTATTAGCGCCATAAGTATTGAATGGTCGCCGAGAATGGTTTCATATTCTTTGATGCGCTCCAAAAGTTCCCCGTACTCTTCTTCGATTTTCACCCGCTCTAATCCGGTTAGTTGGTAGAGGCGGAGTTCTAGAATGGCATTGGTTTGCCGCTCCGAAAGCTGAAATCTTTCCATAAGCGCAGTCCGTGCCGACTCCTTGTCCCTTGCCGATCGAATACTCTTCACTACCTCATCCAAATAATCCAGAGCAATTCGAAATCCCTCCAAAACATGGGAGCGGTCCAGGGCTTTTCTTAGACGATAGCGCGTGCGGCGGGAAATCACATCGCGGCGATGCTCTAAATAGAGATCGAGTATGAAGCGCATGTTCATCTGCTTCGGGCGCTTGCCGTCCAGGGCAAGCAAAATGACGCCAAACGAATTTTCCAACTGAGTATGCTTAAATAATTTATTAATCACTACACGCGCCGCTTCGTCCCTTTTTAATTCGAGGACAATGCGCGTATTTTCAGTGGATTCGTCCCGTATGTCGGAAATTTCCTCAATGACCTTTTCCGATACCAATTGGGCAATTTTTTCCACCAGACTTGCTCGATTCACGTTGTAGGGAATTTCCTCGATGATCAGCTGTTCCTTGCCCGCATGGCGTGTTTCTTCCCGACGAATTTTTCCCCGCACCCGCACAATTCCTCTACCCGTGCGGAAGTAGCTGTTGATTCCCTCCATTCCTACAATTTCGCCGCCCGTTGGAAAGTCCGGTCCACGGATAATGCTTGCCAATTCTGAAAATGATAATTCCGGATTATCAATAATTGAAATGAGCGCACTGAGAATTTCGTGCAGATTATGGGGTGGAATGTTGGTGGTCATGCCGACGGCAATACCCGTTGATCCATTGAGCAGTAGATTGGGCAGCGCGCTTGGCAACACAACCGGCTCCAAAGTACTTTCCTTGTAATTTGCCATGTAATCAACGGTATCTTCGTCGAGGTCCCGGAGAAGATCTTCGGCCATGCGGGACAATTTACACTCCGTGTAGCGGTATGCCGCCGCCGAATCGCCGTCGATGGATCCGAAGTTTCCCTGGGAAAGTATGAGCGGATAGCGCATTACCCAGTATTGGGCCAGGCGAACCAGCGCATCGTAGACCGATGAGTCGCCATGGGGATGGTAATTCTTTAGCACCTCACCGATAACGCCGGCGCACTTGTCAAATGCTCCTCCGTGAACCAATCCTTCCCGCAGCATGGCGTAGAGGATGCGCCGTTGCACAGGCTTTAGCCCGTCGCGTACGTCGGGGAGGGCACGGGATACAATCACGGACATGGAGTAGTCCAGGTAGGCACTTTCCATCACCTCTACAATGCTGCGATCGGATGCATCCCCACCCATTGGTGGCTCTTTTTCTCGGCTATTCAATGCAATTGCCGTCTCTGTGATTTCATTCGGTTCATCTACGTTCATTAAAGTCTCCTCAAAAAAATTCCCGATTTCATCGGTGTAGAGCAAATTTTTTCATCGGTCAAGATGTAGGTAGTCTCTTTTTTTGTCCAAAAGTTTCGCGGCCCATGCCGCGAATGTGCAATTTTTGCAGTTTTTCCACGGATGGTAGATGCGAGGAGTCGCCGCCCCTTGATTTGGGGCGGCGGCTGCACTTTTCATGGGATTCACTCGCGATTGGCTGCGAAAGCGGAGACTGGAAAATAGCTGATCAGCCCTTTGTGTTTTTCTGGAGTGGCTATTTTTTTGAAAATTTGCCGCAGATTTTTACCACTTTTCCTTCATGTGCTCTTCCACCAGGTCCAACAGCATTTTTTGTAGTTGTCCAATGGATAGACTGCCATCGACGATACGGAATCGCTCCGGCTCTTCACCGGCAATTTTCAGATAGGCACTGCGCACTTTTGCAAAAAATTCCGGCGGTTCCATTTCCAGGCGATCGGGAGTTTCACCGCGCCCATTCCGAATGCGGCGAAATCCTTCCAATGGGTCTAGATCGAGGAAAAATGTCAGATCAGGTACGCATCCGCCAATGGCAAAGGCATTGATCTGCCTAATGGTGTCCATGGGCAATGCCCGCGCCGCTCCCTGGTAAGCGACCGTGGAATCGCAGTAGCGGTCGCAAATGACAATGGCACCCCTTTCCAGTTGGGGCATGATTTTTTCCCGAACGAGCTGTGCCCTGTTTGCAAGAAAAAGAAGGAGTTCTGCCTCTGCGCAGGGCGGATTTTCAAAGTCTGTCCGCTTGAGCAGCAGGCGAATTTCTTCGCCGAATGCTGTGCCTCCAGGCTCCCGCAGAGATATCACAGGAAAACCCTTGCGCTGCAGCGCCGAGCACAGCAGCGCCGCATGAGTCGACTTTCCGACGCCCTCCGAGCCCTCAAAACTAATAAAAAATCCCCTTACCATGGAACATCTCATGCATGCCACAGAGACATTGGCAAAATATTTTCCCGGCAAATGAAATGCGATTGGGCGGAACCGCCACTGAATGCATAGCATTCTTGTGCATGGTAAATAAAATGGGCAGCGTAGCTTGATCGGTTCGCCCCAATGCGTTTTGCGTAGGAAAATTAAAAACTTGCACTTTTTTAGTGCCGCTTTACGCCGATCGAAAACCGTGCCAACTCTTTCCGTTGGAATAACCTTACCGAAATAATTCCTTCACCACTATTTAAAATTTCAGCAATGAAATTTAACGTACAATTACTGCATACTACCCCGATCGCATAATTTAAAATCCAAAATTAATTGCCAGTATTGCAATGGCAATTACCGCTCTGGCAGGGACCCAAACGCGAAAATGGAAAATTTTTCCCAACTAATTTTTTCAGTTTTTGATTGAAATTTTCAATGCGATGGCGAGCTTTTAATTTTCGTTTTTCTTCTTTCGTGTTCTGTATTTTTATATTTTTTCACTTCGCCGCTACAAACTTTAAATTCTTCGGCATTAGGCAATTAGTTTTTTCTTGCGAAATGTAACCGCTGCCTCCAATGACACCTCCAGTGCAGTTTTCAAGTAAAACCTCCAAAAAGCTAACATCATGTGCGGATCCATTTGAAAAACAAAAATTTATGTCGGTCGTACCTTCAACATTAGTCGTAATATCGACTTTGAATTCGGAATAATCTCAATAGAACTAACGGCCTTTCTTATGGTTTTGCGCATTGGTTTAAAGCGTTTAATGCAAATAGGTAAATAAAATTTCATGGGATAAAATGCACTGAGCATTTTTTGCGATGTGGCTGAATTTCAGAAGTGTTTCATCCAAATCGTCGATGGCCGGTGTTTCCGAGAAAAGACAGCCATGCCTATGCGACGGAAAAATATTTTCATTGGGCGCATTTGCGGGCAGGCGATGCCAATTTTTCTTTCGGCGAATTGCCGCAGGGAAGATCATATTCAGCGCCGCGTGAAACGGAGTTCCATAGTAGCGACATGTCCAATTCGCCAATTTCATGAGGTCGCTGCCGACGGTGGGACCATCCTGAAGAAGTTTACGAATTGGTCGGATGGGAATGTCGCAATCGCACGGTCTTGCGCCCCTGACAACGCCCAGGGATGTACGCTTTCTCAGTGGGACTCGGACCAGTGACCCGACCATAATTTTTTCTTCGAATTCCATTGGAACCGAATGAGTAAATGGTTTCCCGATGGCATCAAATAATTCGACGGCTATTTCCATTATTGCTTCTCCATCGGAACTTCGCGGGCGAAAGGGTCCACTTCTGATTCACACATGCGGGCAATTCATCTTCATGTAGCGCCCGTTTGTCCATCCATTTTGCGAAGCAATTGATTGAAATCTCAATTCAAAAGTCACCCCATCGCTCCCTAGCAATCCTTCTTCTAATTGGTAAATGTCGCCGATGAGTGTGCTGCGCGCAAATAGTTTCGATGAACTTTGGATTGTGATTCTTGCAATCGATCCGGGGTGATTCAAGTTTTTTTGACTATCCATCTTCTGACATAGCAAATTTTGTCATAGGCATTCTTTATATTTTGAAATCTTAAAGTTGCTTCGCGGGTATGCCCATTGCGATCTGGGTGCTCAACAAATGCCTTTGCTTTGTATGCTTTTTTAACCTCATCAAAGGTCAATGATCCAAATTGATTCGGATCTATGCCAATCAATTTGCAGCAATCCGTAATCTCATCGGGAAGAAAATTAACCAATATCGGTTCATTGTTTTTACAAGTAATTGTTTTTGCGCTATTTGCGATATTTTTTACTCCTTCCTGCTTCAAATTTTCAAGCAGTCTATCAAGGATGTCTGCATACCATAATCCATCTATGGTTACTCTAAGTTGATCGGCTTCAATTTTTGGCAATTGCACATCGTCAAGCCCAAGGGTCACTTGGGCGTATGGTCCAAGACCATCTTCTGCCAAATGCCAAAAGTGAAATATTCCGCCATTGAAATTTAGCATGGATCCAAAGGAACATGCCGTAAGGTTGAGCTCTTTAATTTCAGTGCACTTTGTACAGTCGCCCCCACCGGCAATGGCAGATTGCCGGATGGTAATTTTTTCTGCTCCTGGGCCAAATATAATACCTCCACTGTCAATTATGAGGTGAACGCATTCGAATTCACGGACGTGTTTCAGATCACCCAAATTTAAAGTTGTATTCAGGTTAAACGAATGCATCGCTTGAAACCAATTCGCTTTCACAATGATTTTTTCAATGTTGGGATATTGATTAATCTCATCGAGATTTTTAATGCAACTGACCGGTCTTAGGCGAGAAAGTTCATCGCAGGTGCCCAGTACAGAGATATCATCTCCAGAATCAGTGATTTCCCAGAGGCTTTCAGAATTACGACATTGTATCGAAATTGATTTTGCCTCGCGAAGAGGTGATTGGCAAAAAGGAATGAGCATTGAGCAGCGGGCGGGCAAGAGATCTCCTATCTTGAAACAACACGCGTAGTCGTACACAATGTCCACATTTTGCGCCCCGTAGTATTTTTTACGCAGTGCATCAAGGCATTCCCCTGACTGCCATATACCTGTTATTACTACAACTATCTTTTGATCCTGCGGAAGTGTAATGCCATAGGTGGTTATTACGTGTCCATTTTCTTCCCTGCAGCATTCATCAAGGACGATCTTTTTAAGGCCATGGCAATCGGAGCAATCGATGCCATTTTTTGCGTAAATCACAGATTCCTTCAGAACGACCTCCTCAAGATTTGGGCAGGGATTAATGCAGTCGGAATGCAAATAGGAATGATTACAAATGAGCTTTTTAATGTGCACGAGATGCGATAAATCCATGGTTTCTGCACTGAGCAGTTCGCACTCCTTAAATTCAAATTCTTTAATGTTCTGAAATTCATTCAGACACCTTAAATTTAAATCAGTTGCAATTTCCAGGGTCTCACCCTGAAAAACAAGGACCCTACAATTTCCGTTTTCGCCGTATTCATTGACGAGAATTTTCGTTCCCCGTGAAAGTGCTTTTTTCTCTCGGCGAGAGAGATCATTGATCATTTTGTTTTCCGGAGGATAGGAGCCACCTTCATTTTCGGTTGCACTAAAACATAGTTGATATGAAATCCCGCACTGTTTAAGTATTGATTCCACCTCTTCCTTATAGCATCTTTGCTTGCTGTTAATTAGGCGGTCCGTGGCAAGAATCGCACGGATGAGAGAATTTCCTACGGCATCCGGATACGGATTTGAGAGATAGAGACCAATTACCCAGATAATAATTCCGGGAACTATTGTGCAGATGAAAATGAGTCTCAGTAATCGGCCGGCAAAGAACACTGATCGCTTGATGTGTATGCTTTCAAAGATAACCCCTTTGTTCTTTCCGAACACCATGAACTTCTCTGAATCGCTGTAGTGAACGCCGAATAGGCCCATTGCAAAGCTAACGTCGGCAAATTCTTTGCGAACACATAAATTTTGGTCCAATGTCACAGTGTCCGATACATTAATTCACCGGATGTGGATGTCAATTTCAAAATGAATCTTTTTTGGATTCGCGTACAATCTACCCACTTTAAATTGCAATTCGATGCCCGCTCGGTTCTATTTTTTCCCAGACAATTAGGCCAAAATTTAAAATAAGAATTTCTTTGAAAAATCTTTTTTTTGTGCTAGACTAGAGTCACCTATGGATATAAATGCACTTTTAACGGCTGCGGGTAAGTTGTTGAACCTGCCCATCAAGCTCGATTCCGAAACACATCGCTGCATTTTAGTTGATAAAAATTCACGGCAGGAAGTATTTATTGAAGCTCCCGAGGGTGATGATCTGCTCTATATTTACGCCCAGTTGGGAAAAGTTCCACACGATGTCCAGATGGATAAATTTCTCAAATCGGTCCTAGAGCTCAATCTCTTTGGAATACAGACAAATGGATTTACCATCAGCGTGGAGCCGCAGCAGGATCAATTGATGCTGCATTTCATATTCCCCCAGGACATTCTCACCCCGCAACTTCTTGTCAATTTACTCAAAAATTTCATTGCAAGCATAAAGCAGATGGCTGCGAAGATCGATGACCTTACTACTATCGGCCGCAGACGTGCCGCTGTGGCAAAGGCCCAATATTCTCCGGGAGAAAATGCAAAGCCAAAGCAGGCCATGCGTGTCATTCGCGCCTAAATGTATCGATCGTTGATAGCACATTTTTCAACAGCCGTATGCGCCCATCCTCCGTCGCTACCCTTGAAAGTGTTTCCTTGGAAATGGCAGTGGCGGCAATGCAAACCTTTGAAAATGGCAAAGGCAATTTAAACCGATCCCATGTGCCAAGCGAATGGGCGTGGCCATAGCAAACTCGAATGGCGAGAATGGGAATATTTTCCTCCATGGCAATGCGGAGAACTCCAGGCTTGCACTGAAATTTGGGACCCCGTGGCCCATCTGGCGTAATGGTAACATCGTCGCCATTTCTCAATGCCTTCACTGAGTGGTAGTAGGCTCCCAACGCTCCACGGTGGCTGGATCCGCGAATGGCGCCTATGTTGACTAGACGAAAAAGTTCCGATAGCCATCCGCCATCCTTAGATGCGCTAATCATGGCGCGCATGGGATGCGGTTTGCGAAAGCGATGGTAGAGGATGCTCGCAATGAAAATATTTTGATGCCAGAGGGCAAAAATATAGTTTTGCTCCGTCCGGCAAAGGCGTTTGAAATTTTTTCCCGGACAAATGCGCAGAGTGGACCACCAAATGCGTAAAAGCCCGTGAATAAGCCAAGCAATCATGCGCTCGTGAAATTTTAATTTTTTTACGCCAAAGGAATCACTCATGGGACCTCCATTGATCAAGTACGCCGGGAAACGACCCATTAGAAAATAAAACAACGACGCGCTTTTTCGATGATTCCAATGGACCATTAAGGACTTGAATGAGATATTCTTGCAGCCTTTGGTTTTCTTCAAAATGCTTCGCCTCACATATGCAGCCTGCCAGTGTTTCCATGACTTTTTCGATGCAAATGCGTTCGCCGTGCGGAATGTTTTTTGCGCAACGCGGCTTTCCCCAATAGCAACGATCACAGTTGGAGAATGCTTTGCAAAAATCACCTGCGAGTACATTGCGCATGGAAGTGTTTGTTGCCGGCTCAAAGCATGCGATCAGTTCATTCTTTGGAAAGCGGTCACGAAATGCAGCTAACACTTCTTCGATGGCACGAGGATGGTGCCCAAAATCTTCAAAAACGATGACCCTTTCATCCTCATAGCATCTTTGCTGCCGTCTCAGTACGCCGTGAAATGCCCGCAAGTCGATGGTCGATGGGAGAGAAAATTGCATTGCGGTGCTAGTGGCCAGAATGGCCATGGTGGCATTGAGTGCGTTGAATCGGCCAATGAGCGATGTTTGCATTGTAAAGAAAGTTTTTTCTCCGGAAACGCTCCATGTGCTTTCTCCCCCATTGCTGGAAAAATCTCTTAGCTGAAAATCATTTTTTCCACCCCAGCCAACACGGATGACCGATGTCCAGGGCGCCGGTAGAATTGCTTCCACGTTGGAATCGTCGCCATTTATTAGGACATGTCCGCTGCGTGGGACACTGCGCAGAAGATGGGAAAAACTTCGTTGCACATCGCGCAAATCGTGAAAAATATCGGCATGATCGAAGTCAATGCAATTGATGGCCACGACGTCAGGCATGTAATGAATAAATTTGCTGCGTTTGTCAAAGAATGCGCAGTCATATTCATCGCCTTCCAAGATAAATGGCGCGGAGGCATCTCCCCAGTCAGCACCGCTGTCAAAGTCAATAGGAACACCGCCTATGAGGTAGCCGCAGGAAATTTGCAATTTTCGCAGGTAGAAGGCCGCCAGTGCGGATGTGGTTGTTTTCCCATGGGTTCCTGCAAAAACAACGCGATTTCGCCTGCCAATGATGCAATTGTTAAGGAATTCCGGCAATGAAGTCATGGGATAGGGGCGTCCATTGAGCAGGTATTCCACCTCCTCATTGCCGCGCGTCACCACATTTCCAACGACGACCAAATGGGGTTGAAAAATTTGTAAA
The DNA here is from genome assembly GCA_031268315.1 of Puniceicoccales bacterium. Classification (GTDB taxonomy): domain Bacteria; phylum Verrucomicrobiota; class Verrucomicrobiia; order Opitutales; family JAIRLM01; genus JAIRXK01. Next base: position 11,978 of record JAIRXK010000019.1, read on the forward strand.
TTTTTTCCCGAAAATCCGTCGAAAAATGAAATATTATTTTTTTTCAACAGATCATCCATCGGCGCATAGAGCTTTTTGTCACTTCCGCAGACATCGTATCCGAGCTTGGAGGCAAGGATGGCCACATTGCCCATGCCCACTCCCCCTATGCCGAGGAAATAGATGCGATTTCCAAAAAATTTTTGCCCCATATTCATAGATAGACTGATGACTTCCATTCCCATGAAAAAATTCGCTTCCATGCAATCCAAATTCACTGTCCAATGGCAAAAAGGTACATCCGTTGGGAAAATTCATAGAAAAATTCCCGCCTTTTCCGCGTCCAATGGAAAAAGTTAAATTTTTTTCAGTGAGATGCTTGACTTAGATCTATTTCTCCAGAAAACTACCATGGTCTAAACGGATGACTATGGAACGAGAAAAAAATATCTATGAGTTTGGGGTGCGCACGGATGGCGACGCCAAAATGCGCGACGTGCTGGGAGGCAAGGGAGCAAACCTTGCGGAAATGGCCAAGATTGGCTTGCCGGTTCCTCCCGGATTCACCATCACGACGGCCGTGTGTGGCATCCATGCGGCAAACGGCGGAAAATTGCCAGAGAGCATTGAGTTGGAGATGGACAATGCCATCGTCACTGTGGAAAAGCAGCAGGGTAAAAAATTTGGCGATCCCGCCAATCCCTTGCTTTTTTCCGTTCGATCCGGTGCTCGAGAATCCATGCCGGGAATGATGGACACCATCCTGAATCTCGGATTAAATGATGAAACGGTAGTGGGACTGGAAAAAGCGACAAAGAATGCGCGATTTGCCTACGACTCCTATCGCCGCTTCATTCAAATGTACGGCGATGTCGTCATGGGTGTGCACGCAGTCGATGAGCATTCCCATGACCCATTTGAGGAAATTCTCTCCGCCGTTAAAAAATCGGCGGGAGCAAAATTTGACAATGAGCTTTCGGCTGACCATCTCAAGGAGGTAATCGCACGCTACAAAGATCTCATTCACCACCACGCCGGAAAATCATTTCCCCAGGCGGTGCGTGAGCAGCTTTTAGGCTCCATAGGTGCCGTCTTTAAATCTTGGCACAATGAACGTGCCATTTTGTATCGGCGCAAGTATGGCATTCCCAGCGAGTGGGGAACGGCCGTCAATGTTCAGAGCATGGTGTTTGGAAATATGGGCGATGATTGCGCTACGGGCGTAGCATTTACGCGGGATCCGGCAAATGGCCAGAATATTTTCTATGGAGAATATCTCATCGATGCTCAGGGGGAGGACGTGGTTGCTGGCATCCGCACTCCAAACCCCATTGCCGATTTGGCCAAGGATATGCCCCAGGTCTATGGGCAATTGGAAAAGGTGCGAATGACATTGGAAAAGCACTTTCGCGACATGCAAGATTTTGAATTTACCGTGCAGCAGGGTAAGCTCTATATGCTGCAGACGCGCAATGGAAAGCGGACTGGATTTGCGGCCGTGCGCATTGCCGTCGAAATGGAAGAGGAAGGACTCATCGATAAAAAGGATGCCGTCAAACGCATACCTGCCGATTCCATTTCCTCACTGTTGGTTCCCGTTTTTGACGGTGAAGCAAAAAAAACTGCCAAATTTATCGGCCGCGGTCTGCCAGCCGGTCCCGGCGCCGCATCGGGAAAAATTTGCTTTTCAGCAAAATTAGCGGAAGAATTGCACACCCGAGGTGAAAAAGTTTTGCTGTGCCGCGCGGAAACATCTCCTGAAGATATCCGAGGCATGCTGGCATCGGAAGGAATTCTAACCAGTCGAGGCGGTGTGAGTTCCCATGCCGCACTTGTGGCGAGACAGATGGGAAAGGTTTGCATCGTCGGTGCATCGGGTCTGGAGATGGACTATGCCACGCGAGTTCTTCGTGCAGGCGACGTTGCTCTAAAGGAGGGAGACGAAATTTCCATCGACGGAACAGCCGGAGAAATATTCAGCGGATCACTTAACACCATCCCGTCGGAAGTTAGTCAGGTGCTGCTGGGCACTTTGAAAGCGGAAAAAAGTACCCTCTATGGCATGTACGCAAAATTGATGAAGTGGTGCGATGAGTTTCGTAAACTGAAAATTTTTCTCAATGCCGATTCTCCATCTCAGGCAGCAACGGGTTTGCTCTACGGTGGCGAAGGCATCGGATTGACGCGCACGGAGCATATGTTTTTTGAAGGAACTCGCATTGATTACGTGCGCGAAATGATACTTGCGGAAACATCCTCTGCCCGGGAGGCGGCTTTGGCAAAGTTGCTTCCGTTGCAGCGGGAAGATTTTGTGGGAATCTTCAAAGCCATGCGGGGTTTGCCCGTTACCATCCGCTTTCTCGATCCGCCACTCCATGAATTTGTTCCCCACGACGAAGCAACGCAGCACGCATTAGCAGAGAAAATTAATGTCCCCTACGAGCACATTCGCGCGCGGGTAGAGGCGCTCAAAGAATTTAATCCCATGCTGGGACACAGGGGATGTCGCTTGGGGATTTCCTACCCGGAAATAAGTCGCATGCAGGCACGGGCAATTTTTGAAGCCGTTGCACAGTGCAAGAGGGAGGGAATTATCGTCCATCCCGAAATTATGATTCCTCTGGTCGGATTTCAGCGGGAATTAAAAAATCAAGCGGACATTGTCATCGAAGTTGCCACGGAAGTAAGCAAAGAAACGGGGATGCACTTGGATTATATGATCGGTGCCATGCTGGAGCTGCCACGGGCCTGCCTGAGAAGCGATGAAATTGCAGAAATTGCTCAATTTTGCAGCTTTGGGACCAATGATTTGACCCAAACCACGCTTGGCATGAGCAGGGATGATATGGGGAGTTTTCTTGGCCGATACAATGACCTGGAGATTTTTCGACGCAATCCATTTGCAACCATTGATGAGCGCGGAGTCGGTGAGATCATGGGCATTGCCGTGGAACGAGCACGAAAAGTAAGGCCCGACATTATCCTTGGAATTTGCGGTGAGCACGGAGGTGAACCAGATTCGGTAAAATTCTGCAATCGTCTAAAGTTAAATTACGTGAGCTGTTCTCCTAACCGTGTCCCTGTGGCAAAATTGGCAGCTGCCCAAGCCGTTTTGGAGCAGGGAAAGTAAATTTTCTTTGACTGAAATTGGATAACACCCTTTCCCCCAGCAAGGAAGCTGCTGTGCTGAGGCGAGAAGAAATCCCGGAAAATTGGGATTTCTTCCAAGGCTATAATTTATTTACCCCTTTGCTTCTGCAGCTTTGGCGCCACGCCAATGTCTAATTTTTTGACACGTTCGACGAATGGCTTCCAGAATGCAATGAATTCTTCGTCGGACAATGTTTTAACCTCATCAGTTGCCGTGGACACATATTCCAATCCAGTGAAATGAATTTTTGGAAATTGCTTGTGCAATGCCTTTGAAATGTCCTTCAGATGACTGACATCGCTATCGACAGCCACAATGTGCTGGGGAAGTGTTTTGCAATTTTTCAGCAACGCGGCGAGTACTGTGCCATTTGATTCGCCATTGGAGAGTAGCACACCGTTATAGTAGGTGGGAACGCAGCCATCACGCTTGGAAAAACTTTGCAAAAAGACCCTTCTGAAAGTAAAAGCCTTTTCAAAGTGTATGCCCAACTCCGTAAGCCGACCTGCCTGAATGGCATAGAATGGCCGCTGTCCTTTTTCTCCAGGCAATGCGCCGCATGGCAATGAAGACAATGCAAATGCAGGAACTCCACTCTTTTGAAGATTTGCAATTTTTTCAGCTACGCCATCATCAAGTAAAACATGGGGCGTTTTAGCAATGGCCAATAATTTAACGCTTTCTACCTGCCTTGGTGTTAGCCCGGTGAAAAGTTTTCGCAATGTCTCGCGATGATGACGCAAATTCGTCACCTGAAGTGCAGGATCAGCTGGTCGCGCCAGCGTTTGATCCACATCGTAAATCACCAAAATTTCCCTTGCAGGAACAGTTTTCGCAATTTTTTCTACGCGGGTATTCACTTCCTCAAGCATCGCTGTTTTAAGAATTTCTCCGAAAACTCCAAGCGGTGAAAAGGAAAGAATCCCGGCAGCCACACATATAGTCCAGGGTTTCACACATAAATCATAGTAATAAATTGATGACTGTGCAAGAAAAATATTGATGGCATGAAAATTACACTTAAATGTCAGAGTATCAAACAGAAAAAATTCCAATAATATCGCCGTAAATGCGATTTACGGCGAATTAACGCTGGAATACATTGCATATTCCGCACTGATTCCTTTGAAGTATCAGGAATTATACCGAACAAAGTCATCCCGCCGAAAAAAATTCAACAGGATAACAGCGGAGAAAACCTAGACAGTTAAGCCCCGCTGTGCCAACGACAAGTAATCATTTCCAATTGGAAATGTCGATCGCTTAGGCGCGACTATCATATTTGCCTGCGAGAATTTTCACGACAACGGCGTAGCTAATTTTGAATTTCTTCGACGCACGATTCATGGATAGCCCTGCTTTGCATTCATCTTTGATGGAATCACGCAAATGTGGCGTTACGCGTGTGCGTTTACGTTTGCGTAGAAACTCATTCTCACCGGTAACTTTGATGGAGTATTTGCGAATGAGAGCCTCAACTAAAGCTAACGGGGTAATGTATCCGCTGGTCGAAAAAAGCTCTCCTAAGCGCTCTTCGCGTGTAATCTCCTCTCTTTGCAAACGTATCAGTTCTTCCTTCCTGCGCGTAATACGCGCAGTTTCTTTATCTAGGTGTTTCATTTCTTCTTCAATGCTCATTTTATCAGCCCTCAGATTGATTAATCTGTCATTGCAGCAAGTGATAGTAAATTGCCGAAATTATCCCCGGCAAGAAACACTTTTCACTTTCTGCTGAGAAGCAGCAAAACAAAAGGATTAATGATGGTGCAACATAATTTTTTTAATTTTTTTAAATCGCTCCGCCAGAATAACTTACGTGTCTTTTGAGGTAGAACATTTTTGAAAAAATGCATGAAAATATTTCAGAAAGTGCATCCGTGACTGTATTTTATCGCATATTTCTTGCAAAAAAGTGTAATATTTTATTGTTATGCGATTAAAAGATTAACTCTGATAGGTATTGAACTCAATGCCGATTGGCACTATGCAAGTATTCACGTTGCAGCTTGCCTCGACACCTCGAAAGAAAATATTGGATCACTTTTCACCTGAACTCCCCGGCAAATAACATGTTACTTCAACCGCCGCTGATATCCAAATTTTTTATGAAATTTTTTCCAAATGTAAATTTTTACGGTGCAGTACGCTTGCAGAGGAATTTTAAATGCATTCAATTACATGGAGATGCATCATGATTGCTGCAGTAGTGAGCGTAACATGCAATCAATTCGCTTTGGATCCGCTTTGCCCTGAGAAATTTTCATAACCTTTCCCTTGATGGCATTTATGGCATTCTCTTTTCCGCTGAGGAATTCAGCAACCGCTTTTTCACTGGTTCCGATAGCTTGACGACAAATGGATTCCAGCGCATCGGAGTTTTGATTTTGCCCATGGCCCAGGCGCTTAATCACTTCAGTTACATCTCCACCGTTTTTGCAAATCTCTGCCAAGACATCTTGTGATGCCTGCTTGCTGATGGCGCCATCGTCAACGAGCCGCACCAGATGTGCCAATGACTCTGCCGAAACCGGAAAATCGGAGGTGCTCCTCCCAATTTGAGAAATTTCACGGAGCAAGTCATTAACAATGAGATTGGCAATGGCGCGGGCGTTGCCGCAGAATTGCACGGCTTTTTCGAAAAAAATAGCCAGCGGTAAGTGAAAGCAAAGAACCGACGTGATGGTATAGGGCAGTCCATATTGCTTCATAAATCGCCGCTGGCAATCATAGGTCCTTTCTGGAAGTTCTTTCTCCCATTGATCAACGATGTCTTTGGATAAATAGACAGGCATGAGATCTGGCTCGGGAAAATAGCAATAATCTTGTGCGTTTTCTTTGCGGCGCATGCTTTCCGAAATGCTTAATTGGGCATTCCATCTCCGCGTTTCCTGGTAAAGTGTGCCACCGCTTTGCAGTATTTGAACCTGCCGACTTACTTCATATTTTATGGCCTCCTGGATACCTGAAATGGAATTAAGGTTCTTCAATTCAGCGCGCATGCCCAATTTTTTTGAGCCACTTGGTCGTATGCTAACATTGACATCGCAGCGCATTTCTCCCTTTTCCATGTTACAGTGAGAAATGCCCGCACTCTCCATGGACATACGAATGGCATTTAGGAAGGCAGCAACCTCATCCGCTGAATACAGGTCAGGTTCTGAAACGATTTCCATCAATGGCGTACCGGCTCGGTTGAAGTCAATGAGGGAATAATTGCTGTAATGGGTGAGCTTGCCAACGTCTTCCTCCAGGTGAATGCGATTTAGCTTCACATTGCGATGGATGCCCATGATATTGCGAGATGGCCCCGGCAATTCGATTTCCACGTAGCCTCCCACGCAGAGGGGCTGTTCCTGCTGTGTGATTTGATAATTCTTTGGACTGTCGGGGTAAAAGTAATTTTTTCGATCCCAGCTACATGCTTTGGCAATTTTGCAGTGCAACATTAGTCCGGCACGGGCAGTTTGGCGAATGGCACCATAGTTAATGACAGGAAGTGCACCCGGCAAACCCATAACAACGGGATCCGTTGCGCTGTTGGGTTCTTCTCCATAGCAACATCGCGATGGAGAAAATGCCTTTGATTCCGTAGCAAGCTGAACATGAACCTCTACGCCAATTACCATTTCGTAGCCAGTGGACTGTTCCACTGCATTTTCATTTTCACATCTGTAAATCGACTCCATAAAAAGAACTCATTAAAACGCTCTGGGGTAGACAAATATTTTTACGAACGCAAGAAATTTTTTTGCAAAATCTTCAGCGCAGGATTGTATTTCGTTCAAGCGCAGAGGTTTATCAATAGAATCAATCATTTTGCAAATTCATACAGGAGTTTGAGCAGCCCTTGACAAGGGCAAAAAATTGATTCCTAATCATTCGATCAAGAAACTCACGAAAGATTGAAGTCGTGCCACTGCATTTTTTATTGCATTCACCATCAATGGCGCGGCGTGTTTTTCCGCTGAAAATGGACCTTCGGAGAGGATTGATTTTTCATTCAAAAATAACGGCAGGAAATTTTTCATCGCTGCTTACTTCCACAAATGTCAGCGCATTTCCTTTCATGCTTTTCCGCGAATTGCCACATTTCCCTCGCCGAGAGCATCAATCAATGCGTGCCATGGAAGGGTTGCGCATTTTATGCGCATGGGAAATTTTCTCACTCCAAGTAGGGCCACTCGAGATCCCAAATGCGACAAATCATTCATTAATTGAGATTTTCCTGTGAGCAAGCTAAGCATTTCCTCGGCCATTGCCACGGCGCGATCCTTGGAAATATTTTTCACAGCCATGGTCAATAGAGAAGCTGATGCGCGCGAGATGGCACATCCTTCTCCAGAAAAGCGAACATCGCTCAGCACACTTCCATCCAATTTTAAAAATAGACGAATATCATCACCGCAATTGGCATTGTATCCTTTAGCTGAACAGGTTGCATCGGAAAGCTTGCCAAAATTTTGTGGATTTCGATTGTGCTCCAAAATAATGGATTGATACAATTCCTCCATGTCGTTCATAGCACAGCTATGGAGAAATTGACGCCACGTTTCAAGCACATTCTTATTTTTCGCAGCAATGCGCACAATTGCGAATTTCCGTATAAAGCGTGCGTGCAACATTATCCAACATAATGGATGTGCGATTATTTTCTGAGTATTTTTGGACTATGCTATTACCGCAAAAATCCAAAGATCCTCCCCTCTGAAACCAGCCTTGGCGCTGCAATTCACCATAAAAGGTTTCGAATTGGTAGGGGATAAATGGATTATTGCTCACCATCAGCACCGACGATATCCGAGGGCGGGTCTTAAGCCACTGGCAAATGGTATCCTGCGTATTTATATGCTTACTTTTACCACTTGTGGAGACGGTTATGACCGTCCATGGCGTGGATCGTCGAGGGAAGTACTCATTGAGAAGCACTTTTGCCGCCGCGCTTTCGTGTTCTGCCCTTAGGTAAACGGGATCCGTGCCCTCAAATTGGCCATTGAGCGTGCGATTACTGCAGAGAAAAACAATTCGTTTAAAATTTAAAAGACCTGCAGTTTGTAAATTTTTTACAAACTGCAATTGCATGCGCATCATCGGAACAGACTGACCCATACAAACCACGTAGTGGTAGTGGTCGGCCAGCGGTTTCACAGGGTTAATCATTCCCAAGCTAGCAAATATGGGTTCCAACTCGGGCCACCGCTCATCGTCAATCAATTTTTCAATTTTCCACCGCTCGCCACACTCCTTGGAAAAAAATTTTTCCTGTAAAAAGTCATTTATTTCCTCAGTACTCCACCTGCGATCTCCGCCAATTTTATCTATGAGATCCCGCAAAGGTGGAGTTGGATTGCCGTCTTTGTCGAGTAAACTATTGCCATGGCAGGGTGCGACGGCAAAGCATGAGGCAAAGGCGCAAACCAATAAAAATTTTGTAACCCATTTTTTCAAAAAAGTTTTCACCCGGATCCCCTAGCAAAATTTTGAAATTTTACAACAAAAATATTCAATCCTAGGTCAATTCCTCAGAAGCTGGCTTTGAGTTACATGAGAAATGGAAAGTGTTCGCAAATGCTTGCGGAAATAATCGCACATCCGATGCCTATGCAAATAACCAACGGCAATGCAACGGCTATTCCGGGGATAATCCACATAATGCCAATGCTCAACACTGCAACCGTCATGCCGAAAAAGGCTCCAAATAGAATCGATTTTAACCATCTTGGAAAATTCACTATTTTTTCGCCATCCACTGGAGATGACAATATACCTTCAATGCCTTCGATATTCTCAACATTTTTTTCTTCCACGGGATCTATTCCAGGATCTTCTGGGCCAGTTTTGTCCAAGTTACTGCAAGCCTTTTGCTCGAGTATTTTGATAAATTCATCCAACGATTTTTGGAAAGTTTTTGCAGCTTCATTCAATTTCCGTTCAATCATGTTGGCATCACTATTAATAATATTGGATTCTTTCATCAATCCTCTAATTTGATTAATGTTAGCATTAATGAAGCTAAATATATTTAGCTTGCTTTTTATCTCGTTGATAAAATTCAAAGCACAATCGACGCCATAGCATTTAGTTGATGAACTATAGCATCTAGCGCAAATATCATTTGCTATTTCATTGGCAATCGTGGCTTTTAGCGTAGGATTGTATATGAGCAAAATGCACAATCTTACTGCTTTTGCTAAAATTTTTGCATCGGCTTCGTTGGCGGTGTGCCCATTATTCCATAAGAATTTGCATGTGCTTTTTTCGAAATCATCTAATCGACCATCAAGCGGTGGCGTTTCGCCGAAATGTAAATTTTCTATTTCTTTGACTGCAAATTTGCCTGTGCAAAATCCACTTTTTACAAATTGACCAATTGCATTCAACTTACTTACTTCTTTCGCACTAAAGAGATTAACAGCTGAAAGTATTAGCGGAATAATGCCGCTAGTTTTTTTGTTAAAAAGTTTGTTGAGCTTTGTTGTGCACAATTTGGTAATTTTATTGGTAAGATCATTAATTTTTCCCGGTGATGTATTGATTTTCATCCCCTTTATTGTTGAAGTCAAAACTGCAGGAACGAAAATTTCCTTCATTGGGTTAATGCCGCCGAAATTGGTGCCTGCATCTATTGGGGATGCACATTGAATCGATGCATTGGTTGCTCCATTCTGCGGCGGCAAATTTGTATTGTTTGCACTTGGCAAAAAATTGCGCGATGAATATATCATATTGGCTCCTAAGCGTGTAAAAAAATGGTAGCGGAAGTATATATTTTTGTCAATTATAAAATGTCTGCCACTAAAATTTTTATAACGCATTTCTTATTAGTAATTTACATAATTATTTCTAAAGAAAATCACATCCTAGCTCCAAGCCTTTGGAGAGCCGCTCGGCCAGCGGATTAATTGTTTGTCAATTAGAAAATAAAGTACCCCACTCAATCGCAAAAAAATCAAAATTTGAAATTGAGCGCCAATGTGCCGGTTACTTTTTCTTTTTTTCATGCACACAGTTAGGGAAATTACCCTTCAGGCGTAAAAATTTTTCGCATCACTTTTTCCTTTACCTTGGTCCACAATTTTTTAATTTCGCAGTGTGCAGGTTAATTTCAGTAAGCAGAGCATGGGGGAAATCAACCAATTGCCCGCATTGGAACAAATCCGAATCATCGGCATATTGGGCGATCTTACCTGGGAGCAATTTCAAAATCCTCTCTGCAGTCAACAATTCGAATGCACTCAATGCAATGGCACGGCGTACTATTGTCTCCGCATCGACGCCCTGCGATTCTATTTCACGTTTTCTAAGGAAGGCATTTTGTGTCGCTACGTGCTTACAGAGCACTCTGCCAAGAATTTTTGCATGCGTTTAGGGATCAATTCAATGGAAGATGAATTGGAGAAGTTGGACGCACATTTTTTAAAATGCTTGAGAGAGGAGACAGTGAATGAGGAAGAAGAAAGAGGATAGGTGTATGCAAAAAATGGGAGCCTGTCACTGCCACAGCTACAGGGATTCGGCGGAAGCAAGTCGCATTTACCTACTGCCCAATCTGTTCACGGCGGGCAATTTATTCTGTGGATTTCTTGCCATTTTGCGCTTTATCCAGGCGAAATTTGGCTACAATTCCGTGGAGCTGTATAGCTGCGGCGTTTGGCTGATTGTCTTTGCATCCCTATTCGATCTTATGGACGGGCTCGTGGCTCGATCCAGCGGACGCATGTCTCTTTTTGGTGCAGAATTTGATTCGCTCGCCGATTTGGTCTCATTTGGCATTGCTCCTGCACTGCTTGTATTTTTTCTCATCCTTTCGCCATCGCCGGGAAACTATCCGGAATATTTGGATTCGCTTTTCATACGCTTTGGATGGTTTATTGGATTTATCTACCTTCTATGCAGTGCCGCACGGCTTGCGCGCTTCAATGTAATTACGACGCCACTTTTGCCAAGGGCAGAAAAGCACATAACAAACCGTGATTCTATCGGCTTGCCAATCCCCGCCGCAGCCGGAATCATCGTCTCCATTGCCATTATTCTCATCCATGCACAAATTTCCTTCCTCTTCGCCGGCTTGCTTTTCCCGATGATGTTTTTTGTGTCCTTCCTCATGATCAGCACCATTCCTTTTCCGGTTTTTAAAAATATCCCATGGAATTTTCACACAGGAATTCGAACATTTATTGGCGTAGCCATTATCGCCGCCATGATCATATTTTTTTCCACTTACTCCATTGCCATTGTATTTTTTTCCTATCTCATTTTTGGCATGCTGCGCTATGCCTCGATGAAGCAGCGAAAGAAGAAAAAAGCCAAACTGATTGAAAAGCACAACCAGAACGGGGAGAAGAGTTAGAATCGTACAATCGAGTAATTTGCAGCCTATTGCACCAATGCGCCATTTTTCTCTGCCAGTCGTGTGGTGCGAAATGTAGCAATTCTATCTCCCATGCGAATGAAACACTCCCGCCCAATTGCACTCATTTTTTCCATGTCACGGCTCGGAATGATGCGCTGTGGCTCGAAGAGCAGGACTACCGATGATCCTCCGAGCGAAAAAAATCCCTTTTCGCTTCCCTTCTTGCAGTGTCGATGGGGAATAAAGGTCTGCTTAATTGAGCCAACGAATGTTGCACCCACTTCGACCATGATAATTTCTCTCCAAGCACTAATAATGCGTGTGATCGTGCGTTTGTTTTCACAAAAAACTCTCCTTTTTTCCAAAGCAATTGGATGAACTGAGTGCAATTTTCCGCAAATATGACAAACGTTGCCGGGAACGCCATCACAGGGGAAATGAAAGCGGTGATAGTCATGGGGGCAAAGCCGAGCAATGATTGCCGATCCTCCGAAGAATTTTTTTGCCAATTCACGGTTTCGTAAAAAATTTCCCAAAGAAAATTCCTGGCCCTTCACAGGAAAAATGGCATTTTTGCCCAAGTTGGCAATGTAAGTGTAACGGCCGTCTACGGGTGCAACAATTGCATCCCTATTGCGATCGATGGGACGTGCGTTGGGATGCAATTGGCGAGAGAAAAATTCATTGAAGTTCGCAAATGCAGACATGGGCAGTAAACATTCTTCCATGTCAATTCTGTGCCGTTCGATGAAAGGAAGAATTTTCTTCCGACTCCATGAGCAATTGGCATATAATCCGCCCAACCGAGAGAAAAATGGGCGGCAACCCAGAAAATTTTGCAAAAAGCGCCCTGGCCACAGACCATAAGCAAAGCGCATAAACCATTCTCCACAAACGGACTCATCTTCAATTTTTCCCGTATAGCGGCTGTAAATTTGAATTTTTTTATTCATCATTCAGCCTTTGAAGTTTTTTGCAAATTGCACAAACTGTACCATCACATCCTCTGGCCGTACAGCGGCTGCGGCCATAGGCAATCATGCGCTTATGCATCGGAAACCACATTTCCTTAGCAAAAAAATTTTTTAAATCTTTTTCAATTCCATCCACTGCTTTCTTCGTGGAAATTTTCCACCGTCTAGCCAGTCTCTGAATGTGTGTATCTACTGGAAATGTTTCCTGACTTGTGCATTGGCCAATAACAACGGAGGCAGTTTTATGGCCAACTCCGGGAAGCTTTTCCAAACTTTCAAAACTCAATGGCACTTCTCCGCCCCATTGCCTGAGCAAAATTTTTGCCGTGGCAATAATCGCCTGCGCCTTTTGGCGAAAAAATCCGGCAGAGTAAATAATGGACTCCAGCTGCGATTGGGATAGTTTCTCCATGGAGGAAGCGTCTGGGGCGATGGCAAATAATTTTTTTGTAATTCCGTTGACGCGGGCATCGGTGCACCGCGCCGATAGCATCACGGCAATGAGCAATTGAAAATGATTTTCATGGCAAAGAAAGTCATCCAGTTGAGGAAATTCTCCATGGAGCATGCGTATAATTACGTCCCTGCGAGTATTTTTGCCATTATCCATGCACGCCCACTGCTCCATCATTTCTAACACTGTGAGCTGCAAAAATTCTTCTGTCAAATCCTTAGAACTAAAAAAATTTCAATGGCAAATTTTTTATCTTGCGACTTTCCACCTTTTCGATTACTAATTTGTCCATGTGGCAGTCTCGTAATTGTCGGAAGTTTTTTATTTTTTGCGTTTTTAGCATTGTGGCATTTATTCTCTATCGCCTTTTTCCGGTGGAAACGGGACAGGTAAATCGGGGTGCCTATGAGTTGTTTTGCATTGCTTCCCGCATACCTGTCAGCAATGCCATGGTTACCAATTGGGCCATTGCTCTATGCATTATTATCTTTATTCGATGGATGATCGGGAAACGCCCCAAAATTGTCCCTACCCGCAGTCAAGCGGCGGTGGAAATGCTCGTAGAAAAATTGGAGGATACATTCAGGCCGATCGTTGGTAAGAGCACGCTTCCCCATATTTTTCCCCTATTGCTGACGCTCTTCGTCTATATCTTCATTCAAAATATCAGCGGCTTATTTCCGGGAGTTGGCGCATTCGGAATGATGCAAAATGGCCACTTTTACTATTTTTTCCGTCCAACTAATGCTGATTTAAATGCAACACTTGGTTTGGCACTGGTTTCATTTTTCGCATGGCTTTACATCGTGCTACGCCATGCCGGCCCACGGGCATTTTTCTATGACACCTTCGGCAATAAGGCCGACCGCAAGGAGCTACCCTTTGCAATCTATTTTGGCCTTGGTGTGATCTTTATCGGTGTCGGATGTGTGGACATTATTTCCATGCTATTTCGCGTGGTATCCCTATCTTTTCGTCTCTATGGAAACGTTTTCGGCGGAGAAAATCTCATCACAAAAATGCTTGGTCTATTTGCCTATGTCGTTCCAGTGCCTTTCTATTTTCTCGAAATTCTCATCGGCTTTATCCAGGCATTTGTTTTTACCCTCCTCACTGCGGTTTATGTTGGATTGCTTACTAATCATGAATCGGAAGGCCATTGATGGCCTATATTGCGGAAAACATTCGCGCTGCATATATTTCAGTGTATATGGCAATTTTCCGATAGAGAATTTTTGAATATTATAGGTGCCATTTCCAAATTATCTCTATCATTTACCCCAATCGCATAAATGCTTTTTTGATTTCATTTTAACTTTTTAGCATTGGCATTATGTGAACACTCAGCCAATGCTTGTGTATGTTTTGAAAGCCATTTGCACTTTTTGCGACAAAAATCTGCCTAAATTTCAGCCAAAAAAAGATCGCCTTTTTATTATTCACGGCTCATTTTCTGACAGAAACGATCTTCGAATAACTAGCTGGCGCAAAGGATTTTAAAACATTTCATCACAAACCCATACGTCCACTTTTAGAAAATTTCTCCTCAATACTACTGCGCCATACTTCGATTACGAAACATCCTTCAAAGATTTGTATCGAATTGAGAAATGCCCCTTGTTTCGAGGAGTTGCATGGAGCTTTCAAGCACCATTGGAAACAGCGATTGCATGGCACACGGAAAAATTAATTTCCTACTGCAGCAAAATAGCGAAGAAGCGGAAAAATATAAAAATACTGAACACAAAAGATGAAAAACGAAAATTAAAAAACTCGCCATCGCATCGAAAATTTCACTCAAAAATTGAAAAAAAATAGTTGGAAAAGATTTTTCACGTTTTCGCGTTTGGGCCTCTGCCAAACCGGCAAGCGCCATTGCAATACTGGCAATTAATCTTGGATTTTGAATTATGTGATCGTGATTTTGCCATTTTGCGAAATTCTACTTGCATATAAAAATAATTTCCTTTAAAATGTTATTCCATGAGTTATAAGAAAATCGACTCCGCCGCTATAATTCCAAGCGGAATACCTAATGATGCATTTCATCATGAGAATAGAGAATACGGTGCCACTACGGTCGAGAACGCTCTCCAAGATGCAAAAAATTGTCGCATGCTGCCGCCAAACTGCCGCCTCGAAAGCGTCAATCTCGAAGGCAAGCATGGCCTCGCAAAACTCGGTAATAAGTGCATGCTGATAGCGCATGGTTCCGTTGGATCCTGTTCAAGTGGAATTATTAGCCTGAAGTACTTGCGCGAAAGCTATGGACAGCAAGAGAATGTATTATTCCCAAGTTTACCACCGGAAACGCAAATACGTATTATATTTGATGATAAAAATATTGCCCAGTCAATATGCATAGGTGAGTGTGTAAAAACAGGTCACAAAACTTCAGTAACTGTTTTTGGCGAAGAAATAAGCCTCAATATTGATCCATTGGCAGATGACACCGAGTGCCTATTTAAAAAGCTAAATGAATTTTCTGGTGACAACGCAAGTAATCCGTGCAACGAAATTATCAAACTCTTATCTTGCGGAGGAAAGCAAAAACTCAATTATACTCAGAAAAAAATATTTAAATCACTTTCAGCCTCATTTAATTTTAAGCATACAGGAAAATTAACACGCAAGCAAAGAATTCGTGCATCATTTATAATAAGTCAGCTAAATGGAAATATTTGTAATAGTATTATTAATTTTAAGTCATATACTATTACTGAGAAAGTAGAAACTCTAAATGAAATTTTAAAATCTCCTCTGCTCAGCTATGCACCTGCATTTAAAAATCAAGTTGAGCGATTAAAGGCAGGATTTGAGAGAAATATTTGTGCATTCTCAATTGGGAATCTAATGAAATATGCTGAATTATGTAAAGGATGTGTGGAAAAATTTGACAGCCCTAGTGTTGCGACTAAAGTCAAAAGCGATTTACTTAGTGGGAGTAAATTTGATACTACCTATGGGAAAGTAGGAAGTCGACATTCAAAAAGCCCGGATCAAGTTCTTTCTCCTAAAAAGTATAGGAAATTGCAAAATAAATTAGCGCGATATGCAGCAAAGCATTGTGGCTGCAAATCAGCTAAAAATTTCATTGAAACCAAATTAATTACACAACTTGAAAAAGATGAAAATGCCTGGAATATAAAAACAGGGAAAGTCGAAATTGCCCACGGGAAGTTTATTTCACTGACGTCCACACCCGCTGCTAAAATGGAAACTGAAAAAAATAAGAAAATTTTTGAAGGCCTAACGGGGGGAATTTCATCGTATAACCGTGCATCAAATCGAGCAATTAATCTATGGGAAACAAAAATAGATGACGAATCAAATTTATGCCAATTTAGGGCTCTTCGCCACGGAAATACGCGGGGAATTAACGGTCAAATGGATGACATTGGCCCCGCATTTATTGCATTGGCAATGGCTAAAAATAATGATAAAATCTTACTACTTAACAGCGCTCAAAATAAAGTTGTAGATGAAAAAAAAGTAGAAAACTTAAAAAGTAAAGGCAGTTCCAAAGATAATCCATTGGAAATTTCCATCGCAAATGTGCAACTATTAACTTCTTCGAAGCACCTTAATGTACTTGATGGTAAAATAGCACACCAACAATATGTTGGAATAAATGAATATCTCAGTGATAAAATAGACAAAGTAACGGAATTTACTATTGGCGGCGAAAAAGTATTCGTTAAATTCAATTCTCCACTTTTATTTAATTTTGGATCTAACGCATTTCATTTCATGAAAGCAATTCAAAAACTTGATCACACATTCGATGAAATTAATAAAAATAATATGACTAAATTACTCGGCAAAACGGTTGAGGGTAATGCCAATATTACATTTTCAAGCGTGGACGAAATAGATATTGATAAAGAAAAAGAAAAATTTGATGAAAACTCACTTGTATATAAATATCTAAATGATAATACTAATAGTTTAGAAGATAGGCATTT
Organism: Puniceicoccales bacterium; assembly: GCA_031268315.1. Classification (GTDB taxonomy): domain Bacteria; phylum Verrucomicrobiota; class Verrucomicrobiia; order Opitutales; family JAIRLM01; genus JAIRXK01. The sequence goes on from JAIRXK010000019.1 coordinate 28,851, forward strand.
TGTACTTCAGCTTGCATTACAAACGGCTCAAATATTTAATCATGGCGAGCACTTAAAAAATGCAAAAGATTTTTTTGCCATCCAATCACGACTCATTTTAATGATGGATAAAATGGGAATTGCCGTTTCATTTAATTGCAAAAGTGGAAAAGATAGAACTGGAATGTGTAATATAAGTATCGGATTAATTCTATCGTTAACAAAGAAAAACAACGGAATTGTCCCCATGCCATATCAGGAATTTGATATCGATGACCAGCGAATTGCGCTATCAATTGCAGAGAAATCACAGTCTATTGAAATCGCACAGGCCAATACGGGCGTTTGTGGTCTCAATCTCTCCAACCCAAAAAATTTATTTGCCGATAGTAATTCACGTCTCTATGGAGATATGCGCGGCGCTTTTTATATTCCATAAATCTCTATCATACTACTCTTCTTCTTTCTGGAAAAATCACTACTCTTTTTTGGCTTGGGTAAATTTTCCAAGTTCACCAACATCAATTCCCAAGAGCCTTGAAGCGGTAGATAAATTTCCATTTGCCTGGGCCATTGCCTTGTCTACGATCCTACTGCGCAATTTGAGTAGATGATCTTCCAATTGAAACGCTTCACCAAATTCCGGTAAAATCTCACGTATTTCAATTCGCCGTAGCTCCATTTGTATCAATGTCTCATTGCATTCAATGATTCCCTTGCTATTGCCATACAATGCTTCAATGAGCGAGAATAAAGAGTGGAAATTTTCATCATAGTGGCAAGACAATAGTATTTTTAATGAATTAGAACTAATGCGCTTGATGCAGCCATTAATATGATTGAGTTTACTCAAATGTGATAAAATATGCCGCTGAAGATCTTCTGGCCGCTCCTGGAGGGATGGGACTGTCACAGTGCTATCTTGTAAAAATTTTCTCATCTGCGGGCTAAGTTGACTAAAGAAGTGCATAAACGACTGTAAGCCAACGATAAAGATGGGGCGAATCTTGCACAATAGGGGAGGGAAAAATAGCACCTCCATCCGGTGAAGTGTCTCTCGTTCGAGAAGTTCAGCATGATTAAATGCAATGGTGCGCAATTGGTCAGCATCAAAGCTTTTGATATACCTAGTCAAATTGCGAGGAAGTGAGGCAAACTCTTTGCAGTGAAGAATATGGAAATTATGCGATTCGCCGCCAACCATGCGATGAAAAAACTCGGCAAATTTCTTCTTCCCAACTCCGTGATGGCCGACTATCAAAGCTGGCCCAGGTCGGCTTGCTAATGTTAGTAACTGATTCAACGCATCCACTAAAAGCAACGAATCGCCATCAATGCCAATCGTTCGCCGAATTTCTTCTGCACGAGAATGCTGCAGCGATTTATATTCGCAATCATTCTCATTTTTTTTTGTAAAAAAGCTGAGATTTCGTATTTTTTCGTTGCCATTTTTTTTCCAGCCGAAAATCCAACTATTCTTTTTTGTCGAAGCAACTTCGCTGGAATATTTGCAATCGTTGCCCTTTGCAGCTCTATTGTTGAAAATTTTATCATCGGGCATTTCTTTACCTGAAGTCCCTTTCCCTGAATCTCTTCCATCAGCCATTTCGCGATGCTATCGGCACCTTGTTGCGAAAAGCAAGAAAAATTTTTCCCCCGTTTGCAAAAATTTTTCCCCGAAATCGAAGAATACCTATATGGCTCATTGGTATTGCGAGTCCGAGCTTCAAATGAGGCGCGAATGCGATCGAGGTATTGCCAATAGATCTTGGATTTGGACTTTTGCAATCGGCCATTGTAGGATGTTTGAGATAAAGATTTTTCTCATGCGCAAATGGCTCAAATGATTTTCAGCATATTTTAAAAATTTGCAAATAACTCACCATTTTTCCCAACGGGGACACATTCGCGAATCAGCGAAAGCATCTCAAATTTTTCAAAAAATTTTCGAACAAGATGCGGCTGAAAAATTTCCAGCGATGGCGCTGTAGAGTCAAGGGAAAGATCTAGGGCTATAAGGCGCTGGTTTAGACGTAAAAGATCTCCGTGATTTGCTAATTTGTTTTGCATGTCTGCTGGCAACTGGCTGCAGGACAGAAGGTTATCGATGGATAGATATTCTCGAAGCCAACGCGCAGCCGTTTTGGGCCCAACGCCTGGAATGCCTCGGATATTGTCCGCTGCGTCCCCAACGAGGCTTAAATAATCCACGATCATTGATGGTGGCACGCCAAATTTACTTTCAATTGCAGCTGCATCCATGAGCTTCCAATGGTACTGACCACTTGCTGCGCCAGGTGGATATAGTTGACAGATAGAATCACCGATAATTTGCCCAAAATCTTTGTCGGAACTTGCTATGGCAACGGTACATTGATCCTTTGATTGCTGCACGGCAAATGATGCAAGTAAATCGTCGGCCTCATCGCCTTCCCGCATGGCGATGCCAATGCCCATTAGCGATGTTATCTCTTGGATTGGAGAAATTTGCTGGCGCAGTTCGTCGGGCATAGGCTTGCGCTGTGCTTTGTAATTTGGGAAAATTTCCCGGCGCATTCGCGATTCTCCAAAATCAAAAAATACAAATGTTTTCTGTGGAATAATTTGTGCTCGCAATCGTCCAATCGCTCTCACCCAGCCATAGATTGCATTTGTAGGGAATCCGTCGCTTCGAGACAAATCACGAATGCCATAGAATGCACGGAACATAAGGTTATGTCCATCGATGAGTAATAATTGTTCTTTATCCATTGGGAAAATTTCCACGCCCGCTAAATATGTCGGGAGTCATCGGCATTTTTTTCCGAGTATCCTCCATTTTGGCGATTATGATTAACTGCATTTTTTTTTAAATAAGCCTGGTAAAGGTCATCCGCTGACATTTGCAATGTTTGTGCCATGGCGAGGAGAAAATGAAAAATATCCACCACTTCAACCCGCGCATTTTGCAGATCAAATTCCTGATATTTAGCCCACCATTTCCATGGAACGGAATCGACCAATTCAGCGATTTCCTGCTGCATAGCACGCGCGTAATTAAGAATCCATTGTATCTGCTCTTCTCGACTAAGATTTTTCGCATTAACGCCAATGCGCTTTCCGAGTTCCACTTGCAGATCATATAAATGCTCCAATTTGTCCATTGGCTGTTCAATAATATCCATAGGCAGCCCATCCGAAAAAAATTTTTCCCAATTGTCGAGCTGTTTTGCGCAATAACTTTTTTTTATAGATGTATAACGGTAGAAATGCCTGATTCAAGCAGGCGAGGCAAAGGACTTTATACATTTTCTAAATTCATAAAAAAATTTTCATTGCCGGGACATTTATGGCAATCGATTTCATGAATCAAAATCCAAAATCTTTGCCGATATTTTGATCGCAATCGCTGCTTTAGTCGAAATTGAAACCCAAAATCGAAAAAAAATTTTTTCTATAATTTTCTTTAGTTTTTGATTGAAATTATCAACGGGAAAGCACACTTTGAGTCGTTCCTTTTCTTAGGTGATGTTCTGCATTTTCATATTTTTCCATTTGCAATGAATTCTAAAGCATGCTCTACTAATGACTTATTCCTATTGCTAAGGACATAGTCACTATCTCCGATCGCAGTGCCAGTGGGGCTTTCGGGCAACAAATAAGGCACCGCATAACCAGGTCTACGCGAATGAATTGCCTCGCGATTCCAAAAAATGATTTATGCGAACACCCAATAGGATTGTTATTGATTCTTTAAAGAAAATGATACTAACATTGCAGAATGGGAAAGGAAAATAACTCAGGTAAAGGGACATCCAAAGACGAAATGCCCAAAAATAAAGTGCCAAATAATCAAATTTTGAGCGGTAAAATATCCAGTGAAAAAATTTCAGATGATGAGGTTTCTAGCGGCCAAATTTTTGATGGAAAAATTTTAGGTGATGAAATTTTGAATGGCGGCGACAGTGATTACTGCGGCGAAATTGTTCCAGCGGAAAGAGTTCGCGGGATTTTTGATCGGCGTAAAAGCGGCAATAAGAAAATGCAAATTCTCAATTTTTGCAGAGAAAAAGAAACTGGTGAGTGGCAGTGCAAATCACTGAGACAT
>JAIRXK010000008.1 GCA_031268315.1 Puniceicoccales bacterium
GATGAGACTCAAGTTACTCAAAATAATCGAAATGCATTACTGAATACTATTAATTGCTTAATAGCGAGTTATAGAACACGTGGGGACTTAAACACAAACACCTCTGCGCCCGTGAGCGAAAGCACGCAGGGGATCAGGTACGACGAGCCCGAGCAGGCGAAGGAGACCAAGGAGTCCGTGAGCAAGAGCGACAAGTCCGAGAGCTCAAACACGGACGCGGCCCTGCAGGAGAAAAATAAGAATCCAATCGAGACCGCGAGATCAAGTATGGACGTAAACGAGGGGAACCAGCTCATAAGCGAAAACGAGAAAAATCTGACGCTGCAGCCTGAGATCGAGAGCTCAAACCCACAAGGGGGGATTAAGGCTGCGAGCAACAGCGACGATGATTCGCACAAGGAGAGTTTGACCAAAATCACTCCCGCAATCAAAAACCCAGACAAGGAGATCGAGCCGAACAAGAGCGACAAGTCCAAGAAGATCAAGGAGGAGAGCGAGAATCAGCCCGAGGTACCCGCGATTCCGACCGATCCCATGGCCGTAATTCATCAGCCTTTGTACGTGCTGAGCGGGAATCGCACCGGACAACTCCGCACGCCCATACCAGACTTAGCCAAGACCTTGCCAATGAATTCTCCGATCTTCGATCTCCCCAATCCTACGGTACTAGTCATGACCGATGCCGACTTCGAAAAAAGTCTGCGTAACCTCAGCTATGACCAGCCAACAAATCGCTTTATTGAAAACTTATGCCTTGAGAAGGCTAATATAGAGCCAGATTCGCTCGACGAGGTCAATCCCGCGCTTTCTACGGAATGGTATGTAAATAAAATCGCCAAATTTGCTATACTTAAAGATTTTATTGCTAGATGTAGCAACCGCTTTAATGATAAGAAAAGTAAGAGAAATAAACAATGCGAAAAGTGCAATGAATTGTTGAAGACGATGGCCAATAATAATCTGCGAGTGCTATCGCAAAGATTATCACAGCTAAGCGCAGAATGCGGAAAACTTTCTGACATCGATTCCATTAAATTACATGCTAATAAATTTAATACTTTATGTAATGATATGGCGGATTTCGATAAAACACTCAAAATATCAAACAATAAAATTAATCATGCTATGAAATTCAAGAATAGCGTTACTGAAGAAGAAGTTATAATTATAATCAATGCAGCATTCAATAGGTATGAGGCTAAAGTAAAGGACCACGCGCCCGCAAATATGTCCCAAATTACCCCTGCGCCGAATGGTTCGAGTGATGGCAAAAGTAATTCGAGGAAGAATGCTAAGCAGGATGGTTGCATCATTCAATAGGGAAGAAAGGACTGCCAATGGGCCACTTTGAGCAATTATGTCATTTTCCAACGGAAGGCGAAATTGCTAGTAGTCTGAGCCTTTGCTTAGAATTCATCGCCCCATGTATTTTGCGGGAACAAGCGAATAATGGATACATATTCCATACCGAGAGGAAAAATATTTTAAAATTTAATCGAAATAATTTGACAAATTACGGGAACTCAATAGAGTCAGAAGTAATCTTGTCAGAGAAGGTGCACTTGTCATGAGCCAAATACCAGAACGATCAGATCCCTTGCTGCTAAGTCCATGTGCGCAGCAGTTGCAGGGTAAGGACGCAAACCCAACGGACAATGCCCTAGGCATTACAAATAGTCAGACTTCCGCGCATGCTCCTTCGCTGCTGCGAAGGATGATCATATCCGTAGCATGCACACTGCTAGCTACAGCCCTGGGGGCCGGCATTGCCATCGCCGTCATGACATTTCTATTGGCGATGCCCATCGTCCCGGGAATCGTTGTCATCGCCGCCCTAGGCTCTGCATCTCTTACCGCAGGCGGCGTTATTTTGTGGAACGTTTACTCCATTAAAAATGCGGAAAAAGATTCAAATCCATCGCCCGTACCCCAGCACAAGGGGGATCAAAGGCACCAGAACAATGCATCCGTAATTCAGAAAAACAAGATCACGACCGAGCCCACGCGGGAGGCAAATCAAGACCAACCATCGATCTCAGACGAAATGGCCGTGATCCAGGAAAATGAGATCACGCACACCGAAATTAAACTTGTGAACAACGAGAACCCACCGAAGGAGAAGACCGATCCCGCGACCGTGATTTCGAGCGCGCACGAAAACCCAACCGAGCCCCTGCAGGAGAAGAACCAGGCCAAAACTTCGATCCTAGGCGAAACCTCGTCCAGCGGAGAAACGCCCGTAATCCAGGAGAATGAGATCACGACCGAGCCCCTGCAGAAGGAGGACCAGGCCAAAACTTCGATCCTAGGCGAAACCTCGTCCAGCGGAGAAACGCCAGTGAACGAACCCGTACCCGAGAACAAAGAGGACCCACAGATGGCGAGAACCAATCTCGGGTCCGGGAAAAGTGACGCATTTTCGGGCAGTGAGAACTTATTGCACAACAAATTTAAAGAGCAGCTCGAAGTCGTCAAAAAAACCGTAGACTTTAGGACCTTTCAGGTGGGCGCGGCGCAGATAACTGCTATGGTGAATTTTGGCGATGGGAGTACTCCCGCGCCTTCCCAATTTTCCGCAATGGATAGCTATTGCGAGCAAGTAGCGACAAATTTGAATCAGTGCGATGTATGTTTTCAGACAATAAATGAAAGTTTCGATAAAGTGAAGAAAAAAATGAAAAGCAGCAACAATCGGCAATTGATTAGTCGCATCGGCACTTGCATGAAAAATCTGAAAAACGAAAAAATAACTTTAGATCATGGTTTAATTTCATCCAACCCCACCCCTAACACGGGTGACGCTGCAACTGCCATTAGTTCACACGCTACTTCCTTCAATGAACTATGCACGAAGATGGACCACTTAGTCAATGTTATTATCTGCATAGATTTTCTAATTTCTAATGACTACAATCAATCTGTTATCGATACTTTGCTAAGTAGCATTAGTGACCGGCTAGATGAATTGGAGTTGACTGATAGCGAAACCGAATTGGTGAAGTTAATCGAAGATCAAGCGAAAGAAGAGGAGTTCAATTTGGCTCTATCCAATTTCGTCCAATGGACGAATGAATTAGTACCCAAAGCCCCCAAAGGGAATGCAGGGGAAATAAACAGTTTTGAAGCTGAAAATTATCGCACGATGTATAGATATTTTGAGAGTAAAGTTAACTCCTTGGGTGAAGGACTGAAATTACTAAAATGCGAAATAGAAAAATTAGACATAGGCATAGATCAAAAAAATCCCAAACAAGTGATTCTTGATGCATTAGATAAAATCTCCTTTCAATGTAGGGTTATCGAAAGAAGAAAGAATTTAGTGTGTGGTATCTTATCACACGCAATTATTACGCCTGCTACATGTTCTAAAAGCGCATATTTCAAAAATGCTGCCAACGAAATAAAGGCGCTGCAGGCAGAAATTATTAACATCAATGAAATAATCAGCCTCGGAACTGCTATTATTAAAAGTAGTAAAGAAAGTCCACCGGCAGATGAAATAGGTGAAAAATTTTCCTCTTTCGAAAGTAAAATTAAAGAAATGGACAAGTCGATTAATGCAATAGTTGACGGATTGGCCGAGGCCTTGAATAAAATTTATGCTCACGTTAATAATTTAAATGAAATCTCAATTTTCGCTGATGATGTAAACGGACTAAAGAATTGCTTTGGAGAAACAGATGGCCAATTATCAAATTTAATTCCTTTGGTTGACACATTTGAAACTTCTGCCATTGATCGAAAGCTAGAAGCTTTGAAGTCTGACTGCATAACTCAATTAATTCTTAGGCAAACCGATAAAGAAATAGAAAATGAAAAGGATGCTGTCAAAAAAGAAAAAAATATTGTCCTTGAGGAAATTAATAAGAAATTAGTTACAATAGAAGATTCAATGGCAATTAAATTTAAAGCCATTACTGAATTTTACAAAACATTATCTAGTCAGCTAACGGGAATGTTAAACACATTGAAGCAACAATCGGAAGAATTGAAAACCGACGTTACGGATTCCAGAGTTAGTCAATTCAAAAATGAGATCCGCAGCTTTTCAAATGAAGGAAAAACACTGAAGGAGTTTGTGAAGTTTTTACATGAAAAAACGGAGCAGCTAAAAGCGTTTCAATCAAAGATCCCGATCTCGCCTCAGCCCGACCAAAAATATTCCGAGAATCTGCCCGTGGGCACAGACACGAATTCGAAACAGCACGTGAGCTCGGGTACGAATTTGAAACAGCACGTGGACTCGGGCACGACTTCTCCGGCCTTACACAAACCGACCGTGCCGACTAAAAAATGCCGCAAACGCTATAGTGCGAAGCTTGTTCGCTTGGCACCTCAAAAATGGTTCCCGATCAAAAATTTGTCCCAAGCTGTGTTTAAGTGGTTTACTGGCGACACGTGTCCATTAAAAGGAACTATTTTGAATCTTTTGATTGATCAAGACTCTCTGAAAAACTTGCAATCGGATACCCAATTTATCGAGACTAGAAAAAATAAACTTACTCAGGTTAGTGAATTTTTTAAGCAAGAGAAGAATTATTTAGAAAAGCACGTGGATGACAAAAATCCATTAAAAGCAGCTATTGTGCAATCAATTAAAGCACAAGGCATCACTCAAATAGAAAACCTACAAGCAACAATGGAAAAGCTAGAAAAGCAAGTTGAAGCCATTGGTGCCACGAGTGATGCTATTGACGTTAACTCCGTTGAGGACTACGTCAATCAATTTAACGCTCTATGCTTCAATGCGTATTGTCTGAGCAAGACAATTTCGTATGCAATTGAGCAAATTGAAAACGTCAAGTTTGATCTCAATGAAGAATCGCTAAAGAATATCGCTGACCAAGTAAAGAATTGTCAGTTTAACAAGAACCCGTGCATAGAATCCTCTTCACCCCTTATCAATTTGGAAAATATTGTTCTCCCGAAGAATAAGAATCGGATATGCAATATACAATAGGAAAGGAGGGGCAACCGATGGGCCACAACTTCGAGCAATTGCATCACACTCTAGCGGGAGGTGAAATTGGCGGTACTCTGAACTCCTGCGCCCAATTCGCCGCCCCATGCGTTTTGCGGAAGCAAGCGGATAATGGGCACGTATTCAATGGCGAAAAAGAGAAAATATTTTAAAATTTAATCGAAATGCTTTGACTAATTACGGAAACTCGTTAAAAGCGTACAGTGAATTTACTGGAGAGGGAAGCCTATTATGGGTCAAATAAACAGCGGTAGAAGTTCGGCGGGTCCAGCTTTAGACTCGGCAGATTCGAAGCAAAAAATGGGCATGGGCCCAATGAAAGTTAGCCCAAACGATGCAAAAAGTCAAACCTCCATGCTGCAGCGTGTGGCAGTGGCCGTGGTATGCACGTTGCTGGCTGCTGCCCTGGGAGCCGGCATAGCCATCACAGTTATGACATTTCTATTGGAGATGCCCATCATTCTGTGGGTCGTCGTTGTCGCCGCCCTGGGCACCGCAAGCCTCGCCGCAGGCGGCGCCGTCCTGTGGAATATTTACTTCAATGAAAGTGATGGAAAAGATCCAGATCCATCGCCTAAGAACCCGGGCATGCACATGCCGAATGATGATGGCAAGGGCAATGAACATCAGGCCACCACATCCGAGAGCGACGCGAGCAGCGCATCCTTGCGCAAGGAGAACCAGCCCGCAAACCAGGAGTGTAAGATCCTTGGCGACTCCACAATCAATGCGAGCACGATCCTGTACGAGAGCGAAAATCGGGAGAGTGTGGAGGACACGAGCAGCAGCATACACTCGGACACGGCGAGTTCATATTTGGAAAATGAGAGGATCTTGAGCCCGGGCAAGACCGAGGACAAGAAAAAACAGGCAATCACACCCGCAATCGTGATCAAAGAGGCGAACCTGGCCGTGAGTGAGAACGAAAAACGGCCCGATTCCCTGCTCATAGTCGAAACCGAGAGCCTGGAGAATCCAGATGTGCGCGTGAATGATGAGTCGAACAAAATTGAGGACACGGAGCTTAATTCGGATTTATTCGATTTCGATCAATGGATAGCGACATTATCCGAATCCCCAAAAGAAAATCCAGAGGGAATAGGCGATTTGGGAGCTAAAAATTATCACACGATGTGCCAATATTTTGATAGTAAAGTTGAAACTTTGGATAAAGCGCTGAAATCACTAGAATGCGAAATAGGAAAATTAGACATAGGCATGAATCAGAAAAATCCCAACCAAGTGGTCCGTGATGCGTTCAGTAGAATCTCCTTTCAATGTGCTGTTATTAGGGAGAGAAAAAAGTTAGTGCATGACACTATGGCGCGCGGAGTCAGCATACGCGATAAACATTCTGAAAATGTATATTGTTTGCAAAATAGTATCGTTGAAATGAAAGCACTGCAGGAAGAAATTACTAACATTAATGAGTTAATTACTCTCGGAATCACTATTATCAATGATAGTAAAAAGAGTTCATCGGAAAATGAAATAGATGGAATGGTTTCCTCTTTCAAAAACAAAATTCAAGACATGGACAACTCTATCAATTCAGTAGTTGATGGATTGACCGATTTTTGTAGTAGCATTCAAATCCAGATTAATAATTTAGATAAAATTAGGGATCACGTAACTATGCTTGGTGATCTAAGAAATTTTTCCCAGGGAATAAATGACCCGCTAATGGATGTGATTCCTTTGCCGGATGTATCCGAAATTTCTAGTATTGACCAAATGCTAAAATCACTAAATGCTGACTGCGTTGAGTTATTAATTTTTAAAAAAACCGATGAAGAAAACGCCATCGTTAAAAAGAATACTGTTCTTAAAAAAATTAGTGATAAATTAGCTGAAATAGTAAAACTGATAGAAAGTAAACATCACACTATTATGATGCATTTCTACGCATTAAATGCGGAGTTAGTTAAGAGGTTAGATGAATTAAAACAAGAGGCGGAAAATCTGAAATGTGGCGATGAAAGTTCCTCAGTTGATCAATTTAAAAGTGAAATTGAAGAATTCTCCAAGTGCACAAAAGCACTGAGGGAGCGTGTGAAGTTTTTGCATAAAAAAACGGAACAACTAAAAAATATTAAAAATGCAATCCGATCCTCATCCGAAATCGCAGGGAAGAAGAATCCGCCCGCAATCGAGAGGGAGGCCAAGATCGGCGGCACACTTGATGAAGAATTGGGAAAAATTAAATCGGAAAATACGAAGTTATTTGATAGCTTGCATATAATGAAATTGAAAAATATCCCTACCGGTATTGACTTAAATAACTCATATATGAAAAAAGTGGAAATTTTATCGAAGACACTTCAAATCAAGTTGACCGATGCGAAAGGGTTTTTACAAAAAATGCAAGGGGAATTAAAAGAGGCAAACAATCAACCGCTGCTCGACCGTATTTTGGTCCACACTGGTAATTTGCTAGACATGCATAAATTCATAAGCAGTGAATGGTCAATAGAAGTTAAAAATCTTCCCTGTGACAGGAAGAGAGTTGCCACTATAGTGGAAAATTTCAATACACTACTCACGATGGTAATACAATTAAGCAATGCAATTGAAATGGTAAACCTTTTAATTTTTGATAAAAACAATCAATACAACACATCAGATTTATTGAATGTCATTGATAATCACCTAAAAAATGATGAAATGCAAGTAAAAAAGGCTAAGGAAAAGATCGAGAAAAAGGCCAAGAAAAAGATTGCGAAAAAAACTAAAGATACGATCCAGCACGCGGATCAAAATGGCAACGTGGCCGAAAACTCAGTCGATTTGAGACCGAACATTGCCAAGACTGAAGTATTCCTGGACACGACCTCGATCACCGCCAAACTTAAAAGTACATACGAATCAACTGGGAATAACATAAACTTTAAGGAATGCTCGACAGCCGTGGATTTCCTTGACTCAATTAAGTTAATGTCCGATATTCTATGTGCATTTTCGGAGAATTCCCAAGCACATAGCGGCGAAAATTTGCAAAAGAACATTTCCAAATATATGGAGACTCTGAGTGTAAAACAAGAAGATTTAGAGGATTATCTAGACGAACTTGGTGATGAAACTCCTGTTGATAATACCGCTACCGCTCTCACTGATTCGAATACTGCCCAATTCAGAGCACTATGCGTGGATGCGGCGCACTTTACCGATATGCTTATTTGTATGAATCTTCTAATTTCTGAAGCATGCAATCCAGAAGATACTGCCAAATTATTGGATAACATCAAAGTACAATTAGGCATATTGGGCATTAATAGCAATAACGATGAATTACTAGAGTTACTTAAAATTTAGTAAATGAGAATGAAGATAGATGGAAATTGACCACAGGCGAGATCTAAATTTTGAGCACGGACACAATCCGTCCGCGAAACAGCGCCGGCTCGAAACAAAAGTCTGCCAATGGAGCAATTTTCCCCTTCTCCAGGAATGGCAACAAGTGAGCTTTCATGGTGCGTTGGAGAGTGAAATTACCGGTATTTTGAGTTTTGCGCCTAATTTATCGCCGCATGCATTGGCAAAAAATATTCATTGACACTTGGCAAAATCTTCATACCTTGGTGCAAAACCTAATAGGGGAGTGCAGTGGCGAATTTTCGAACAGTAAGTCTCAGAGAGTCGAGGGTGGAAGCACCTATCCAAAGTTGCAGTTCATATGGAAATGGCTTCGATCAAATGATTCGCGAAAAAATAGCGAAGCACAACTTCGAATTTGCAGCCAAATTACTCGAGGATCTCTGCGGTAAAAATTCCAAAGAAGCATGTAAAATTTTCTACGAGATCAATGAAAATGATGCGGCCAAAATTTTACTAAAAATAGATAAAAATGATTCTGAAACGACCCTAGCGATTTTGCTAGATTATAAAAGTAATGACTTCGCGAAAAGTGTGAAAATTATGGAAATTTTGGCAAGTCATTCGAAGCCAAAGCAAAAGCTCATTCAGTTTTTTAATAAAATATATTCTGAAAATCAAATAAAAGGACTGACTATCTTGACGCAAATGTCAGCTCTATATGGCACCAATGGCAATCCGGGCATAAAAATTATTTTAGCAAATATGGAAATTAATAATAGAGATTCGGATTTGGTGATACAAATATTTGCTAACGGGAATTTCTGAAAAGCAATTAATGATATTGCATTTAATGAAAATGGTTCTATGCAGCCTGTAAACTTAGTGGAAATTCTGACAGTGGCATATAATTTAGGATCAGCACCTAAAGTTGGTCTATACTTGCTTATTAATAAAATGATTAAAGAATCATTCGACACTCAATTTACAATGGAAACTTTTAATAAATTGAATCGAAGCTACCTGAAATGTATGCTTCAATCGAACGAGATGACATCTGAAAACAAAGAACGACTTCTACGTTCAAATTTGTTTTCAAACGCCGAAATTATAGAAATTTTAAATTACAAAATGAACAGGGTTGAATTGCGAAATGATGGAATAAATATTATGAAAAATATGGTAACTGAAAATTTTGAAAGGGCAAAATCCATTATTTTAGACCCAAGCATTCACAGCGAATATGCGGAAAACATTCTGAGCACTCAGTCGGATTCACTGGCGCAAATTTTAGACATTTCCTATGCATTGTACCTAAAATATCCCGAAAAATTAGATAGATTTTTAAGCGCAATGGCCGAAGGATGCAACGAAAATGGTGCAATGGCACTTCTAATTAAAATAGAAGAACGTCAGCCGGGGACTATGGCGAATATTTTTTCGAATATTAATGTGAGCCAGAAATGCATGGCGAAAATTTTAGGGAGCGAATTAATGCCACCTGAAAAGGCGTTGAATATTTTTGTGATAATATATTCATCAAATTTGCAAATGGCGATTGGAATTTTATCAGAAATGGCGCAGGCGCAGATTTCTATTAATCGGACACATGGAAGCAATACAAATAGTCAAAATGCAACTCTAATTTTTCAAAGCGTAGCCTCTAACTGCGCCGACGCCGCAGACATTGTATTCCATGAAAAATTTCTACCTTCCTCTGCGGCGTTCTTCATGGAGAAGCATATGTCGACTAAAAAAATAGCAGAAATTTTGAGGTGCGCACATGGCCAGGGCAAGGTGGGAAAAATAACAGAATTTCTAACTTTAATGATTCCTAATGCAAGGACCCAATCCAATTTGGTGCGCTGGGGAAAAGTGCCGAAAATTTTGAGTCAACTGACTCCACTCGAAGTGGATTCAATTTTTAATGAAAATCTTCTTCGCGGGCTCACGCAGGAAATTCGGGCAAAGATGGAAGAAATGAGGTCTTCATGCGCTGGAATTATTTGGCATTTTGATGTAGATATGCAGCACTATGATGAAGAATTTATCATCCGCTTCCAATCTTCAACTGCGGCTGTAGAGCAAACCGAAAATCAATCCGACAATGTCTCGCAATCCGTTACCGTGGATAAGGAACAAATTGTAAGCATATCTTCCGATGGAATTTCACCGGGAACCAACGTACCTGACGAGAAAACTCCAACGGTGGAAAATAAGATATCCAATGGCGAAATTCCATCGGGGAAAGAGGTGTACGTCGATAAAATTTTATCGGCGAAATCGGATACACCGGCGCTATCCCACCCCGGATGGTTGGGTAAAATTTTTATGGGAACCGTGGGCAAAGTGCTTGCTGCCGTGGCCATTATCGCCGGCTTTGGGTTGGTCCTGTGGGCGGTCATTTTGTGGCCATTGGCGGCGTGCATCGGCGCGGGCGGTGCAGCCGCTGCGCTTGCCGCCGCCATATTTTATCAAGGTAGAAGCACAAATCAAATGAAGTCGGCGCAGGTAAATTTGCCTCCTTCCAAGGGCAATGCCTTGCCTGAAGTTGTTGACTTTCAAGACATTTGCATTTAATTTATCGGCGCACGCATTGGGAAAAAATATCCATTGACAGCCATGAAAATTTTTTATATTCTCTAGGAGAATTTTAATGGGAGACAATTCGATGTCAGATCCGCTAATTGCAAATACCAATGGACAGCCGCAGTCAATTGCGGGTTCAAACAACAGTCTGCCAGAAAATGGCATAGATCCAACAGATTCGACCATTTTAACCGCAGAAACACCAACTTTGTCTCCATCTTCATCGCAATTGAACATTTGGGAGGCAATGGATGCGAATGATTTAAGCCAATTTCTGCTAAAGGCCGACATTTCCGATGCGATTAACATTGCACTGCAAATATCCGAAGAAAAATCCGAGGAAATTTTTAAATTAATGTATTTGGCTGATGGGGCGAAAACATTTGAAATTATATGCGGAGTGGGCGAGTCATACTTATATTATAAAGATGTGAGAGTATTGAGTATTTTAACAGCAGTGCCGATGAGTTTAGATGACAGGAAAAATATTCTACTGGATAATAATGTGTGCATGAAGATGAAAATACTTCTTTTAAAAGCTTCAATGTCCATGGAAGAAACAACAGAGGGCATGAATGCGCTGTGTGTCGCAATCGGTGCCAATGAATTAGCGAAATTGACAGTAGCGATGTTTGCTAATAGCATTAAAGATGTTGGATGCAAAATTATAAGTACAATATGCAATCAGCAGGATAACGATGGAATTACATATGTGGCGAATTTTTTAACGGCAATGTGGCCTGGCTTGCAAAAAAGCAATGGAAGCGATATAATTGAAATTATGTATATCATACAAAACAAATTGCGCAATAATGAAAGTATGACAAAACTTTTTACTAAAATGAAGAAAGAAACTGTATTGGGTTTTTTTATGAAATTTATGCATAGCTCATCAGGAGACGTCAAATATGCACAACTCTTTAAAATACTAGCCCATACTCTATGCGTCATGGAAGCATCGAATGAAGAAATAGGTGAATTTTTTAAGGGGGTATTGGAGTTCAAACGCCCCATTCCGGTGAAAAGTAATCGTAAAGATGACGCCAATAGCATTGGAATGAGATTATTTTTTACTGTGGCATCAGAAAATATGGATTTAGCAGAAAGTGCTTTGCAGAAACTGGATAATGAAACTGTAAAAAAACTTTTCGTAAGAGGGGCAGAGTTTTCACCAATTGCGTTTAATCTTTTTGGGAAAATATATAGTTCAAGTGGCGAAGAATCGAAAAGAGCAATTGAAATTTTCCGTGAAATTGTTAATTCCTGTCAATTGACTCATGTAGCTCTTTTTTTGCGAGAAATAGATGAAGCGAATCACAGCAAAGCTCTAGCAATCTTGAACGATGGAATCATTCCTGAGTGCAACGTAATAAGCATTTTAAAAAGTGATTTAGTGCGCGAAGCAATGGTGTGCGATTTCTTGGACGGATTGTATCTATTGAATAAACAAAAAGCAACTGAAATGTTCGAGAAAATACTTAGCCCTTCAAAGGGAAGAAACGTTACGAAAACTATACCTCGTAATAGAGAAGTAAATACTAGCAATAATTCACTCAGCGATCGCCGTGCGATGCAGGGGAATGGAAAGGCTAAAAGGAGTGAAATAATAATTAGCAGAGATAGATTGTCTGTAATTTTCCTAAAAATAGATGCATTGGATTCTGAAATTGCTCTAGAAATTCTATCAAAACTATATAAAGAAATGGCGTTGTGCACCATAGGGCAGATTTTAACCGGTAAGGCAATGGCGATTTCCAATGCGATTATTTTCTTTAAGAAACTATATCAATTGGACGCAAATAAGGCAATTAAAGCTTTATTCTACGATAACTATGATCGTATCCAAGGCAATAGAGCATTTGGAATTTTATCAAAAATGTATGACGATGAGACTGATAATCCAATTGTATTGGAGATTTTATTAGAAATGAACTCTAGCACAACAGTGGATTTTCTCGCAAGCAATTTAATTGATGACGGCAAAGCCATAGAAATTTTTAAAAATCTATATGCAAAAAATCTTGAACATAACCGTGATTGCAAAAAAGTGGTTTGCATTTGGAGCGATATGCTTTCAGCCAACAAATCGCCCGACAGGGCAACTAGAATCTTAGTAAACCTATATGATGATAGCAGCAACCATGAAATGGCGCTAAAAATTTTGTTCAATAGCAGCCCGGAATCAAGCGGATGTTTTTTGGCAAATGGTTTAATGACTGAGGGCAAAGCCATAGAAGTTTTTAAGGAATTTTATGCAAAAGATTACCGTATGGCAACTGATGCTCTAATAATGATAGCATCTTGGAGGTTCGATAGCAGCAAGCGATCCCCGGTGATTTTCCTTGAAATGGCAAAAAATCGCGAAGATGCAGCGAAAATTCTTCTGGAGGGTTTTGCTTCGTGTGAAATCCTAGCCAATGCCTATGTATCATTCCAAAATATGGCAAATATTTTAACTATGATATATTCTCCGAACAGGGTGAATGAAATAGTGCATCTTTTAGTGGAGATGACACGCGTTCCGGAATCGAAATCACATGAAAAAATCGCAAAGGCCCTAGCTCAAATGGATCAGGATACAGCGGATTTACTGCTCAAGGGGATGGCCTCGAAACAATGCAAAGGCATAGAGGAGATCCAATTGAATGTGGAAAAAATTAGATCCCAGTGCATTGAGCCTGATCAGGAATTGGAGTTAGCCATGCAGCATCATGATGCAGAATTTATCATCCGCTTCCAATCTTCAACTGCGGCTGTGGAGCAAACCGAAAATCAATCCGACAATGTCTCGCAATCCGTTACTGTGGATAAGGAACAAATTGTAAGCATATCTTCCGATGGAATTTCACCAAAAACCAACGTACTTGACGAGGAAACTCCAACGGTGGAAAATAAGATATTCAACGGCGAAATTCCATCGGAAAAAGAGGTGTACGTCGATAAAATTTTATCGACGAAATCGGATACACCGGCGCTATCCCACCCCGGATGGTTGGGTAAAATTTTTATGGGAACCGTGGGTAAAGTGCTTGCTGCCGTAGCCATTATCGCCGGCTCTGGACTAGCCCTGTGGGCGGTCATTCTGTGGCCATTGGCGGCGTGCATCGGCGCGGGCTGCGCAGCCGTTGCGCTTGCCGCCGCCATATTTTATCAAGGTAGAAGTGCAAATCATGTGAAGTCGACGCAGGTAAATTTGCCTCCTTCCGAGGGCAATGGCTTGTCTGAAGTTGTTGACCTTCAAGACATTTGCATTTAACTCTATCGGCGCACGCGCTGGAAAAAATATTCATTGACAGCTGAGAGAATTTTCGCAATCTGGCCGAAGTCTAGGCAAGAATTATGATATCAGATTTTTCAATAGCACAATCGTCTGCCAAGCCTCAGCCGCAGGCCACGGAAGCAGATGACAATTCGCCCACGGGAGAGCAATTGCTGCTGCTGGATATTTACAGGGCAACGGGAGTTCTAGGCCAAATATCGGACGATGAATTGGAGCAGACTTCCACTTTAATATCTTCCTTGGATGGTGAAAAGATAATCGAATTTCTAGCAAAAATGCCCAAATCATACCTATTGCATAGCCCTCAAAAAAAAGTAGCCGTAATTCTCCATTGCATGGAAATAACCGTTGATGGCGGACGAAAAACTCTATTGGATAATAGGGTAAGCGTTGAAAATAAGGCATATTTTTTGAAAAATTTTATATCAGAGAAAGAAGCGGTAGAGACTTTAATTCAAATGTGTACACTGGGCAATGGCCAGGAAGCGGCGAAAATTTTATATGCAATAATGGATTATTGCGCATGCAACATGTCCAAAGGAATGGCGAAAACGGTTTCGCTTATAGAAGCAATATGCGCATTGCCAGACAATGAAGGAATGAAAAATGCAATAGAAATTGCAGTGGGACTATTGTCCATTTTAGTTTCAAATTCATCCATTCAAAAGACTGATGTGCAAGAATGTTGTATTTGCGCAATAGTGTCCATTTTAAATCGCATATTCAATGATGATTTACTCGGTAGGGAAATTATAATAAAGACTCTCGTTAATATGGTGCAAAATAATATGGGAAATATTCTAATGAGCGATGAACTAGATCCGGAAATCATAACTCAAGTCCTATGCCATGAATCAATGAATAATGAAAACTTAATTGCACTTTTTAGCATATCATTTGTGCGATATATCTATCGCCCTTCTAATGATTTCGCTGCGTGTACATTTTTGAGAATGGCTGAAAAAGATAGTAGCAGAGCGATAGGTGTTTTAAACGGCATGGAAAAGAAAGATGTTACTATAATTTTTTACCAAAGTTTACCATCGCCCGATGTCGCATTTGCCTTTTTTGAAAAAATACAATTACTTTCTCCCGGCAGAGAAATTGAAACTTTCATCGCAACACAACGGTGCTACAGCGATTGCTTTGTCACACATGACGATAATCTTTTTAGATTTTTGCTACGAGTAGAAAAAAAAGATTTAGACAATTCAAATGAACCTAAGATGCTTTTGAAAATTTTGCTAGATGAAAGAATGGAGCCGAGATCAATAGGGGACATTTTGACGTGCAATTTAATCGACAGCGAAAAAAGATACTTTCTTTTTGAAAAAATATATTCCGCAAATCCGAAGAAAGCAATTGATGTTTTTAAGGAAATGGTCCAATATAGTAGAAGCGATAAAATTATTAAGATTCTATTAAAAATAGAAAAAGATGATTCAGAAAATCCCACTGCTCCCCGGAGAGTTTTAGAAGTTTTTTTAGATGAAATAGTTACGGCCTCCGAAGTGGAAAATATTTTAGCTAACAATTCACTGCCCAATTTAGTTGCAAGTGATCTTTTCGAAGCAATGCACTTGGCAAATCCTGGAAAAGCAAATCGTATTTTTGCATTGATGATATATAAACGGCACATATTCCGCGCAACCAAAATTTTTCTAAAATTGTATGATGGGGAGATCAATCATCAAAGGACATTGGGCATTTTATGCAGCGATGTAGTGGAACCTGCATTGGCGGGAATTTTTTTTATAAGTAATTCGCTTACTGATGACAAAGCCATGGAAATCTTCAAAAATCTCTGTGTGGAAAATTTCCAAAAAGCATTTAGCATTATAAAAGAAATAGCACAACCGTTGACTTATAATCTCTACTCCCCAGATGCGGTGAATAAAATAGCGCTTATGCTAAGTTCAATGCTTTCAACTCCGGAATTTCAAATGAAAATTGCACGTGCCCTAATTCGAATGGATCAGGACAAAGTGGATGCACTTCTTAGCTCGCAGTATCTAGCGGTATATGCATTGAATATTCGATCGGCGATGGCAAAATTAAAATCCCTACTTGCTAGGGAAGCGAAAACTCTCGAATCCGCCATGCGGCGGTATGACGAAGAATTTATCATCCACATTCAACCCCCGACTGCGGATGCGGCGGGGCAAAGCGAAAATCAAACTGCCAGCGTAGCACAGGCAATTGGCGTAGGTATGGGACAAATTGCAATCATATCCGGCGGCGAAATTCCATCGGGAAAAAATGGGTGCGTCGATAAAATTTTATCGGCGAAATCGGATACACAGGCGCTATCCCACCCCGGATGGTTGGGTAAAATTTTTATGGGAACCGCGGGCAAAGTACTTGCCGCCGTGGCCATTATCGCCGGCTCTGGACTGGCCCTGTGGGCGGCCATACTGTGGCCATTGGCGGCGTGCATCGTCGCGGCCGGCGCAGCCGCTGCGCTTGCCGCCGCCATATTTTCCAGAAATTGAAACCGTCTAAAACATATCCGCAATTGTCGTTGTACTTAATATGCTATGTTTTCCATCGGGATCGCAATTCATTGATTCATAGGCAAATAACAAACAATTATTTAGATTTGTTTTGATGATATAGGAAGAGTTTTCCTCCACTGTTTTGATCATATCGCTAGAGACCATGGTGTTTATTGAAGATATTTTTACATTTCCATCGATTGAAATTTCAATTTTGATTTTGTATGAAACTAGCGGCAGCATTCCACAGCTAATTGCATTGAATTTATCGAAATTTTTCTCCGTGTCAGCCGTATTTTGCAAAAGTGAGTCATTGAATTTTATGAGGTTTCTTAGTCCTCCTCCTTGAACCCATTTAACCTGACAAATCGACATCAATGCATTATAGGCATTTTGCGATGAGAGCTTTGAATTTTTAAGTTCTTGTAAAAAAAATCCTATCGCATTACGCTTGCAGCTACAATCGCTCCAACTTTCTAAAGCATAAATTTTTACTCCATCAATTACAATTTCCACGCATTTGGATTTGCCAGAAAAGCTTCTAATGAGATCTTTAAAAAGCAAAAATTGATCAAGGATTGCAATTGTCTCTTCTAATTTACTGCTAAAATTTTCATCAGTGAAAATTTCTGGTTCAATGCCACCATGTTCGAAGGACCTAAGGCATAAGTTTTTTCCCTTTTCATAGTTAATATTTTCAAGTTCTTTTTCAGTAATTTCATCGGCATCCAATGCAATGAATGAATCAGTATTCGGAGGTCTTCTCAATAGGTGATCAAAGAAATTAGCCTCCACTTGAATTTCCATTTCCTTGGAACGCAGTAGAAGCACCATGGCTATTTCGTAATTTGGAGATGCCAAAGCGTTGAGAACTTTTCCCATTAATTTTGGCTCTAGCTGTTCAATAAATGCAAACATACCGTACTTTGGATCGAAAAATTGACACACTATTTTCGATTTCGCATCGATTTCACTTGTTTTCAAATCATTAAATTTCGCTTGCAAATTATTTAGTGAATTTATTTCATTCTCTAAATCCGATGCGGTGGATTTATTTTTAAAAATTTTAAACTTCTTTGGCTTTTCTTGAAGCTCTTTTATTCGTTTTTGAATATTTAGCTGCACGGCGATTTGCCGTTGGAGTAATTCACCTGCAACTTTTGTCACAGTAACTTTTGTCGCATGCACCAAATCTGTCCGTTTGGCTACTAAGTCTGAGTTTTCCACTTCTTTTTCAATTTTTAATTCCTCCAACTGGCCGTTGTCGCGCATTTGCAGTTCTGCCAATTGTTCATCGTGCACCTGTGCCATTTCACTCTTCTGACTTTGCCCTTGGTCGTTCCGCTGGATTTCCAGCTCGATAACTTGCTCCCGCAAGGCGTCATTTTCTTTCACTATTGCGTCATATTCGTCCTGCGTATGCCCGTCGATTGGCGATGGCCTTTCGCCTACATTGCTTTGCTTTGAAATATATTGCAGACTGTCGATTTGCCGATTTTTGCGGCAAAATCCAACGACAACTAAAATAGCGGCAGCGCCAATGACGGTGACAAGTGCCGACATCGTCCATAGGAATGATGTCGAAATCATTGGAGCAAAGCAAGTCAGCGCGACCAGTAGGACAGCGCCAAGCACCATGGCCTCAATGACTGCCTCGGCGACCATCAGCAGCCATTGAATTTCCGTCGGTGGCATTGAAAATTCTTCCGTGTCAGCGGTGGTATTTTTCTGGGCTAATTCGCGCGAGCTTGATTTTTTTTCAAAAAAATGATCAACTATCATGGTATGCTTTTTCACTATCTTGCATCACCTACGAAAATTGTCGATAAAAATAATCGGCCACACGGTTTTTTCAGCCGACGCTGCAATTGTCACAGTGGAAGGCGATTGAATATTTTTAAATTTATGAAGCGGAATACTGAGCATAAATGAGAGGGTTGTAGGCAAAAAGTTTTCGAAAAATTAGCGAAGATCAGCCATGGGGGGAATTTGTCATTGGGAAAGCGAAAGAAAATGCACGCAAGTGAAATTGCAATTGATAAAAATTTTGCGCAAATTGAGCCTCAGCCAGCTTAAGTTTTGGCGTAAGCTATTCTTGCATATTCGGATCACATAAAATTTTTCCTCCCTAATCAATGAATTGACAATTTAAATTTTGCGGCATATAATTTATGTGGAGGCTAACTATGGGTTTTTTAAGAAACATTTTCAACAATATGTGTAGGCAGATAGATCTTCCCAAAGATTCTACAAATCCACAGGGCACGCAAAACCAGAAATCACTGAAGGACAATGTTGAGACATCGCCACATACTCAGTCGAAGGATAGAAAATCGATTTGGAAAGGTATGTCAAAAAAATTAAAATCTACTTTTTCGCATTTTCATTTACCAAAATTGAATTCTATGTCCATTTTCGGAGGCAAGGGAGGAAATTCTAAACCGCAAAATGCGGCGATGCCAAAAGGTGACCCTAGTAGTATTTTTCAAGGAAAAGAAAATTTATCCCCCGATAGCGATACAAAGAAAATAAATGCGGAGAAATTGAACAATATAGAGACTTTTAAAATTTTAAATACCACAACCATAACGATTAAAGGAGAAAATATATCATTGGAGGCGATTGAAGGATATTCGAGCGATGATCCCTACGCAGTACTTTGCAATTGTGAAAATCTAAAAACCATTACTTTTGTGGGTAATGATATCAATGCAAATGAAAAGCAAAAATGCTTGGAAAATTTATGTAAGCATTTCGCAGAAAACGAAAAAATAAATCCAGAGAATTCCTCAGCGCTTAATGAAATTAATCAGCTCATCGAGACGAAAGCTAAAAACACAAAATTATTGAAAACGGCAGAAAGGATTGAATTTCTTGGCGACGGAATGCTGAAAATTGATGGCTCAGAACTAGTTCCATTCAAAATGGTAGATGGTTATTCGCATAAGAATCCCTATCAAATACTTAGTATTTGCGAAAACTTAGAGGAGATAACCTTTGCTTCCGACGGAATTGCAATCCGTGCTCTAGCTGGATTAACTAAAACTTTTGATATTAGCGACGAAACAAACAAAGAAGACATACCTGAAACCAAGGATGAGACAGAGGATGAGGGAATAACCATGACCAAGGAAAAAATAGCAGAGGAAGCCAAAAAATTAGTCAAATTAATAAAACCCATGGACATTAACAAAACGCTAGGCATTCATTCGGGAGGCCTCACCTAAAATTGGCCGCGAAGAGAGCCGAAAAGGGTTCCTCTGCGATTTTGGTTCTGCGCTTAGTGGCCACTTTCACTTCGGAATCCCCATCGTCTCGCCATCGGTGAGTTTCGATTGAAATTGCGCTATTGGCCATTGGATGGGGAAGTGTCATTGAATCTAAAATTTTGAGGCAGTGCCCGCGTGGCAATTTCGTCCCGCAGCAACTCTACGCACGCGGCCATTGGCATGGATTCTTCCTTGGTATTTCTCAGGCGGGAGCGCAGGGTGACGCTCCGCCCTTCCATTTCTCTATTTCCGATAATGATGGAGTAGGGAATTTTCTCACTTTCCATGCGGCGAATTTTTGCAGCCAATTTGTCAGAGTGAGTATCAATGGTGGCACGAATTTTTTCCGCCAGCAGTGCGCGGCGGACATCTTCGCCATAGATGAGCAACTCATCGCTTATGCAGAGAATGCGCACCTGCTCCGGCGCGAGCCAGAGCGGAAAGTCTCCCCCGAAGTGTTCGATGAGAACGCCGCAGAAGCGCTCCAGCGATCCGAATGGCGCCCGATGAATCATGACGGGGCGGTGCGGCTGATTGTCACTTCCCGCATAGACGAGGTCGAAGCGTTCGGGAAGATTGTAGTCAACTTGAACGGTTCCCAATTGCCACTCGCGGCCAAGGATATCTTTGGTAACAAAGTCAATTTTCGGGCCATAGAATGCGGCTTCTCCGACCTCTTCGCCGTGGGGCACTCCCAATATCCGCACGGCGCGGCGCAGTGCATCCTCCGCCTTTCTCCAGGCGTCTGCGCCACCGATGTACTTGTCCGAATTGCAATCGCGTAGGCCAAGCCGCACACGGTATTCGCCCATGCCAAGGGTCTGAAAGATTTTTTGTACCAGTGCGATGCAACTGCGAATTTCCGATTCCAGCTGCTCCTCCGTGCAAAAAATGTGAGCATCGTCCTGGGTGAAGCCTCTCACGCGGGTCATGCCGCTCAATTCTCCCGACTTTTCCCAGCGGTAGACCGTTCCAAATTCAGCTATGCGGAATGGCAAATCCCTATAGGACTTCGGGCTGCTGCTAAAAATTTTAATGTGTCCAGGGCAATTCATCGGCTTCAATAGAAACCCATCCAACGAGCCGTCGCGCAGTGCGTCGCTTATATTGGAAATGGACATATCCGTTGGCAAATTTTCCCGATCCAACATGGGATTAAATTGGGATTCCTGGTAGTAGGGGAAATGCCCCGATGTGCGGAAAAGATCCAATTTCGCAATGTGCGGCGTAACAACCTGCTCATAGCCCTGCTTGCCGAGTTCGCCGGCGATGAAATTTTGCAACTCCATGCGTATGGTCGTCCCCCGCGGAAGCCAAAGGATGAGGCCGCTGCCAAATTCTTCGTCAATTGTAAACAGCTTCAACTCACGGCCCAACTTGCGGTGGTCCCGCTTCTTTGCTTCCTCTATGCCGTCCAGGTGCCGCTGCAGATCCTGCTTGGAAAAAAATGCGGTGCCGTAAATGCGCTGCAATTGCTTGTTCTTCTCATTGCCCCGATAGTAGGCACCGGCCACGTGGAGCAGCTTGATGGCGCCAATGTTGCCCGTGGATGGGACATGGGGACCGCGGCACAAATCGACAAAATCGCCAAGGGCATATAGAGATACAGTTTCGCCGGCAGGGATGTCCGCCAGTCGATCTAACTTGTAGATTTGGCCAATGGCAGCGAATAGGCTAGAGGCCTCCTCCCGGTCCACCTCATTCCTCTCCATGGGAAGATCCTGGGCAATCATTCGCTGCATAATTTTCTCAATGCATTGCAGGTCTTCCATGGAGAAGGCGTGATCACAGTCAAAGTCGTAGTAAAAGCCATTTTCCGTTGCGGGGCCAATGTCCATTTTTGCCCCAGGAAAAAGCTCCAAAGTCGCCGCTGCCAGCAGATGGGCAGCGGAGTGACGCATCACTTGCAAGTCAGTGCTGTTATCCATGATTACTTCCCAAGGAATGTTGTATTTTTTCCCAATTCAAGCTAAAAATGAAAATTTTACCGGTAATTTTAAATTTTTTTTATCGATGCAGGGAAGGAAGATCTTCAAAAAATTTATGCGCAAAAAAACTTGCGAATATCGGACAAGTGGGACTACAATGCGCCGCCTCCCGAATAAGTGGTCCGCAGTCGCGGAGTCCGTAAATTCTGAGACGGAGGGCATCGCCATTGGATATTCCATGAACTCACTTGCCACTAAAATTCGCGTTACTCTCGCCTACCTATTTGCCGCCACAGTGCCATTTGGCATGCACGTTTCCCGCGCCGTGGCCGCCGAAAATCAACCATCCATCGCCGGGAAGATTCTCCCGGTGAGTGGCCACGTTTGCCAATTGCAGCTCAGTCCTCCAAAGTCGCTCGCAGAGAAGGTGATGGGGGCTTTAAAATCCAACTATCCCCAGTGCTCAGCGGGTACGCTGCCCATGGTGCTTCTTGGATTCTGGGGCTATCCCGACTTCGATGGCCTTTCAAGTGCAGATCCCGTCAGTGTCTTTTTCTTCCCAGAGAGCGAAATTGCGGCCGGGGGAAAGGATGGCCAGCGATTTCCGTGGGTCATCTGCGCAAAGATCGACGATGGCAGTCCAATTCACAACTCCCTTGCCCTGCTACGCTTCAAAATTAAAAAGTTCAGTGGGTGGACATTTTTCTTCCGGGAAAACAATGCTCTGCCGATGGAGGATGGGGCCACTCTGGAAAAGTTAGTAAACATGGCGGAAATTTCGTCCAAAAATGACATTGTGTTGCGCGTTTTCCGCGATGGAATTGAGTCGTTTGTCAGCAACTACGAAAAAAGAATTTTAAGAAATCTCTATCGCCTTGGCCAATTGGACGGATGTATGCCGGGAATTTCCCTCATTAATTTAATGGTAAATTTCATGCGGCAGGTTGAATCCCTGCAGTGCGCACTCGATGTCAGTGGAGATGTCCTGGCCTGGAATCTGCTGCTTTCGGCAAAAAATGGTTCCGACTTGGCATGCATTTTCAATGCCCCAATCGATTCCATTGACGTTGGGTCCATTGCGCAAAATTTGCCCAGCAGCGACATTGCCCAGGTGATTTTTCGCTACGATCCTGAAATCATTAAAACACTCATGAAACACATTGCCGATGCGCTCTACGTCTACGGCGAATCCCAATCCCTTGCCGATTTCAAGGAAAAGGACGTTTACGCATTTATTGATGCGCTTTCCGCCGGCAATGGCGGTGCGGCAACCCTGTGCATTGGCCGGGATGACAATGGAGCTGCGGCGGTAACAAGCCTTTGGCAGGTCGATGCGACAACCAGCCAATTGGCGAATTGGGTCAATTTTGCCTATGCCAACATTGCTCCGGTAATTTTTCACACATTCGCAGGCAGTTTGGATGGAGAAAGAATCACGCTCCACGGCAATGTGATTCAAAAGGCATTTAACTATTCGGGAAGAACGGTGACTCGTGCGGAAATCAGCCGGCGGAGTGAGAAAATTCACGGACAAATGCCTGCCAATGGGGCAGTAAAAAACCGCTATTATTGCGCATTTGATCAACTGATTGGAGTTGCCAATTCCGACAGTGCCATGCGAAATCTCATCGATGGTGTGCGGCGCAAGAAGCAAAGCGAACCATTTGCCAGCGGTGAGTTGCCCTTCGAGGAAAATATGTCACTCCGCGGCCACTGCAATCTCATTTCGCTGATGGAGCTCATTGGCAATGTCCCAGTCTCGAAATCGACGGATGCACCATCGGCCATCGCTAACATCATTGAATTCAGCGTTCGCCAGGGAAATGATCGCATTTCAGCGGAGGTGAGGGTGCCCTACGCTGCGCTGGAAAATCTATTTGGCACAGCAGTCGATGAGGCGGAAGAATAGACTTGCAGGATTCACCGCCGCATAATAACGTAACTTCCAATGACTTATGACACCTTCCTTTTGCGAAAATATTGCGAAGGTGAATATTTTTGAGAAATATGTAAAAAAAGGCTTGCGCAAATGCTCGGATGCGTCAAAATATTGGCGTATTACTTCATAGCCATGGTAAACTTGCCAACATCATCGCCGTATCTTTCCCCGGGTGCTTTTCAGAATAGCAATCCTGCGGCACAAACGCATGAGCCACAAGCGTGCAAGGCCGATGCACAAGCCCTCATTGAGGAGGATGCTGCCATCGTTTCAATGGCTGATACTACCCAAAGGGCAGCGCCCGCATTGAAACATTTCCATTCGACCATAGAAGATTGTTTTCATCAGAACAATGTAAGATCATGTGATGAGGAACTTTTTGCGAATTCAATGGAAGAAATTGGTGAATCTTTTTTAGGAATAACTGACGATATTCAAAATTTAATGGCCACATTTTCAAAGAACCTTTCTACTGCCCACTCCTGTTCGCCAAAGGAGTATCCTTGGGAAAATCCACCATATCCTTGGATTTTTAAGAATGTGTTTTACGAAAATAAAGGTCAAACCTATTTCAATGAAACTTGCAGTTTACTAAATAAAATCATCGAAAAAATACTTACATATTCCAATGAAAAAGATGGAAATAAATGTGGCCATTTAAATAAGAAAATCTATATACCATTTTTAGATAATGGCAAATATACGCAACTTGTATTGGTGGATTTTAATTCACAACTCGGTGGAACGGTAGAAATTAGATGCAATCTGAACCCAGATAGCCACAGCGGGATTGTGTCAAAAAATACAGAAATAACAAAAATGCATCGAATAGCTCCCGAATTAACTGAAGATCAGAAAAAAACGTTAATAAAAAATATGCTAGTTAATTCACTGTTGAGTAGCGTACAAAGTCATACTCCAAAATCAGTGCTCGATCCCTTCATGTCCGATCAAAATCAAATTGAATATGAAACAATTACGGAAAAGATAGATCTTGGCGACGACTATCAAATTAACTCACAGAATGATATCATCAACATGGTTGTACTATTGCACTTAAAGGAAGATGCGGCAGTAAGAACAAACATTTTTGTGGACAGCATGGTGAATGCAGGTGACGATACTATGAAACAAAATTTAGCGGGATTTCTTAAACACTCCTTTGATTCCAATTTGACCATTCCAAATTCAATAGGTAATTGCATCCTGGAAAGGATGCTTGAAATACTTAATGATTCAAATGATATTAGCAATATAACAGCGGAAACAATTTTCTCTGACTGTAAAATACGGAAAATTTTAGCTAGCCTTGATGGCACAACCATAGAAGATTTCAAAAACTATATTTCCGGAATATTAGTAGGATTTAATGATTTTGATGAGCTACTAAATAGGATGAAAACATTTAGCGAAAAAACGAAGTCAATGCCTGGTGCAATGATGAAGATGTTTGCAATTGACAGAAAAATCACACTTCTTAATGCTATAATAGAGTCTGCAAAAAATAGCGGAGGAGTATCCGTAGATAAAAATTACGATCTAAAAAATTACATAAAGACCATAAAAAAGAAACTTCATCGGGACTTTGAAGATTTAAGACACTATGGGGAAAACCACAATATAAGTAATGAGAGTGCGCTGCCTCTTATTTACACGCACTTAGAAAATAAGGCAAATTCTGCCTTTGAACTTTCCGATAAACTGCTGGAGGAGATTAAAAATGAGAGAACTAATGTATCCATCGGAACGATTTCTAAGACTACGGTAAATGGACAGGAAGTTGAGACAGTGGTCGCAGGAGGAATTTTATCCGATGATTCCCTATTAATGAATGCGGATATTGATCCCGTAGCATACCCCAATCGCACCATTGACGAATTTCCTTTTTCACCCGCTCTAGTAGAGCCATCAACGCAACCGCCAGTCCCTGACGAAAATGGAAAGTTAAATTTGCTAGAGGTAACGGCCTACATAGAAAGTCTCGATAGCAAAATTTCGGCCAATAGCATAGAAGGGATCTATGACGTAATGAACTATATACATAGTCTTCCATTTGAAGCTAATAATTTTATAGTCAAAAGCATACCTAAGATAAGTTTCTTTTCGCCAGGAAATATCGCAAATAAAACTGCCGATGATGCCTTTGCTGAATTTCTCAGCGCAACACGAAGTATTACCGGAAAAATTCTTAGCATAAACCAACTTAAGGATTTTGTTTTTGGAAACAATAGGTCAGTCAACCACGCTCAGAACCATCTTTTTAAACAATTGGGAATTGAAGCCCTTATTGCTCTTGATAAAATTAGAATTATTACTTTTGAAATGATGAAAAAGACGCCTGTTTTTAATCCGCTCAAACCCTTATCAAACGATGAACACATTATGGATGAAATGGTGCTATCGGGCGCAACATTTTTTAACGCCATCAATTCCGATCTATTTCCAACTCCAAGTAATAGCGCAAAAGCAGATATAGATAAAATGATCAAATATTATGCAGATGGAGAATTGAAATGCAAGAATGAAGAAAACAAATTTAGAAGCTGTTTTAACAGCACATGCGCAAATCGCCCACCTGACGACCTAACTGATGCATATTATTTTGGTTGCGTTATAAATAGCAATGAAACAGAGAAACAAAACTTTAGCAATCATATAAAAACATCAAGGGGAAACTTAATAACTCTCCTCGCGAAAGATGAATTCAGCAATTTATCTAAAGATGGCAAAGCCGATGAAGCTGAGACGACAAGAAAAAAGTGGTCAGCGAACTTTCTTTCCACTATGGGGAGATGGCCTGGCACTATAATTATTGATCGAAGATTGCCCATGCCTACTGGTACCACATTTGGTCAGAGCTTGCGTGATGCAGCTGAGATAATGAATTACGGCTATTGTCCTGAGATAAAATATACAGAGGACCAAAAAACGAAACTGAGCAAGCTTTACATCAACAATAATAACGATGGCCTTAAAAATTTAAAAAATTCTCCCATTGCCCCCCGAATGGGGTGTGTATCAAACGTTAACCATCTTGTGAGTAATTTTATTAGCGAGACAGATGTCTCGTCGTGGCAGCAACGGCTCACTGAGGGGGAAATAAAGGAGAAATTTTTAGAATTAGCTAATAGTATAGGTGGATCGGACCTCCGCAATAAATGGCTCGCTTACTATGAGAAAAAGTCAATGGGAAATTTGAATAGTATGGCTATGGCCAAATGCTTGTGGGATGGTCTTAAATTTAGAGAGCTTCCACTTTTTGAAGGCGATGAAATGGCGGCAAATTTTAACGCCATTTCATGTGCGAATAGGCCAGATTCTTATTTGGAGAAACGCATTGAAGCCCTTTCAACGGTAACTCGCTCTAAAACGGGAGCGCTCCTGGTCTTAGCCAGCGAAAATATGGATCTTTTGCAAGCATATGGGAAACAATTTGTAGATTTAAGCAGTCCAAATGCGAGATCCATGGATGGATATCCTCAACGAAAGAAAGTAAATCAAAGGATCGCGGACTACGCAAAACTCGTTACAATGCTGCAATCAACGCCAACGTATGCCTATAGTAACGATAGCATTTCCTTTGTCGCGACAAATGGAACTAATGGCGAAATGCACGCAAGGTATCGCTTGCCCGATGAAATCAAAGAGCGTATGTCGGGCGGGCAGTACGGCGAATCATGCATCACCGAATTCGAAAAGCCAGAGGCATGCCTAGAATCAATTAAAGCGCTGCTAGACGCATCCATGGTGAAATACTGTACCAATAGTAAAACCCCTAGGCCAGATACGGCTTCATTGTGCGGTGCAGCGAATTTGGCCCTCATTGTAGCCGAAAAAATAGTTTCATCCCATAGCGGGGATGGATGTGTCGGGATCAACAAGGAAATATATGACTATCTTCTGAAATATTGCCGCGAAGTCACTCGGGCAGTCGAAGGCAAAATCGATGATAACGACAAAGCCATGCTCGCTGCTGTCACTAATGCGGTTATTTCATTGAAATTTCGCATGGCGGAAGCAGAATTTGACATCACTGAGTTAATGGATGCATACTTTAGTATCTATTTGGTAAACAATAATGACACCAATTGTTCTTCACCAAATGTCCATCGCTGCAATTGCGAATTTTTACCGCGAATGTGGGAATACTGCCGCAAATATCCAGAAAAAGTTAAAGAAATTGCCGGCAATCTCTATGAAAAAATAATCGGAAGCAAGTTGCCCAATTCCGAAGAAATCGACGCTCAAATTTTCTCGTTAGAAAGAGGAAAAGTGAGAACTACTTTCGGCGATAATCACAATTACATTAATATCTTTAAGATGGAAGTTGTTAATGGGAAAGAAAAAAGCATAACTGGAGAACGCGTTCAAGGCACGTGGAATAATGAAAATCTTTATGACGTTAATTTGCCTGAAATACGTAAAATTTGTTTAAGTTTTTCAAAAATACTATTAGGCGATGATTTTTCTCTCCTCAAAGATGAGAAGGGAAATGTTTTCTTTTTCAAAAGAGACAACCCGGAAACGCCCTGCTTCAAACTTGACCATGAGACTAAAAGGATGACCGTAATTAAGTGGAAAGATGTGGAGGAGGGTTCCTGCATTGTGCCAGTGACTGATAGAAATCAAAAAGATCTAACATCGCAGTTTGCAATATTTGAGCATCCGGATTCGATGTTGGTTTTTTGCTCGCCGAAGGATGACGAAGGGAAACGGTCGGTAACCTACATTGATTTTCCGGAATATGAAAATTTTACTTTAAAAGTAAATAGTGACGAAACTAATAATTATTACGAAATTACATCAGGCGAATATAAGGGGTGGAAAATTGATCCCAATGATAATTGCATCAGTAAAATGCAAAACTTCAAGGACTATTGCGTTATATCTAACAATAACAGTGACAAAAAAATTCTCATTGGCCACATGGATCGGCTCATGGAAAATGAAAGCAGTTCACCGTCGCAGTCTAATTGCTATGTGCCGCAGAGCAGCAACATCAAGATTGCTCCATCGGAAACATTTAAATTAAACAGTCGAAATTACTGTGCATTGGACGTGACATTCGACGAATATGAAATCAATTCAACAATCCAAAGCGGAATTGATGGGCAAAATTTGGAAAACTGCGTGCAACTGCGTCCAACTAATCTCACTTCCCTGGTGCGACTCCTATGGATATTCATAGAGCAGAAACGCTACAATAGGGCATTTGAACTTGTGCATCAAATTAGAAAAATTCCCATGTGCGAAAAAGACTATGAGTCCCTTTCTCTGTTCCTTCATAAACTCATAGCGAATTCCATCAAACCAGTTGGCCACGAGAAAGATTTGGCAATTGTATTTTATGTACTGGATGAAATTCTCATAGGTCACGCCGACAGGGGCAGTAAAAATGTGGAACTACTTGGCAATCTATTCCATGATTTCGCCGGCAAAAACAAAACACACGAAAATGACGAAGATGATATATATGCTAATGGTGATAATCAAAATTATCTTCACCATTGTAATGGAAGTTTTGTTGATTTACTTAACGCATATTTAAAATCCTATAATAAAATTAAAATGCGGAATCGCATGGAGCCGAAAAAAGAGCGTATGTTTTTGACGAAACTTTTGAGTGAACTCCCCGCCGATACGGAGAAATCGCAGTCGGCCAAAGAAATGTTGAATAAGCGAATAGCGGTGCTCACCGGAATAATAACCGCAGAAGCGGATGTCGATAAGTCAATGCTAAACTATGATCCAGCGGCATACTATCAGGCATCTTTCGCTAAATTTGCGCGCAACTTCCCCGAAAGAGCGAATACCAATATGCTTAATGCGTATTTCGAAAAATTTACCGAGGGAAACAGCGAACTAATAACTTCACTTGAATCGGAATTCAAAAAGAAAATTCCCAATTCTACTTTAGATGATGTCGACGACGATACAGACATCGGACAAGGCGAAATTGAGCTTAGTAAAAAGGACATGGATTCCAATGGAATTAAACACGACGATGAAAATTTAAAGAAAAGTGTTAGCAATTACAACGAAGATATCAAAATTGGCAAAAAATTGGTCGCCAAAGAAAAGGCGCTAAACGAAATTTATTTTCAAAAATTAAGCGAACGTGATTTCTCTGGAATGAAAGAGCTAGCAAATGATGTAAAAGAGCAAATGCTAAAAGCAAAAACCATTATGGCGGATCACCTGACGCGTGCTCTGGCAATTGCAAATCGATGCCGCGGTGGAAATTTGGCAGAAGCGGGTATTTTGAAAAGTATCAAATTTTCAGAGGCATTGGAAATTTATTCGCTCCTATCTTTTGGAAAATTACAGGATGCCTATAATTTAATAAATGCGAGAAATCCATGGTTCCTAACAAATACATCAGATTCTAACACTTCACTGGATCCGAATGATGCATCGAAGCTATTAAAGGACTTCGCAATGAACATGCACATATGTTTATGTGCCAGTAATTCCATATGCCATTTACAAAAAATAGCGGCACAATTTAGATCGATGGAAAAAATTATTAGCGGCAAAGACGGAAATATAATCGGAGATGATAATCCTGAATACGGTAAAAAAATAGAAGAATTTAAGGCTTCCATAGGGGGATTAGCATTTCTGTGGAATTCACTTAATCCCAGCCGCGACTTCCATAATCACATGGATCGCTCGTCCGTTATCATGGAATATGCATCGCAAATTCGCCTTACGAAAAAGCAGAATGAGAATTTTCAACGTGCG
Source organism: Puniceicoccales bacterium (assembly GCA_031268315.1). Taxonomy (GTDB): domain Bacteria; phylum Verrucomicrobiota; class Verrucomicrobiia; order Opitutales; family JAIRLM01; genus JAIRXK01. The sequence goes on from JAIRXK010000008.1 coordinate 30,538, forward strand.
GTGGAGGGAATAGGGGCCGAAAAAAATTTACTCATTGAGCAAATTATGGGAAGCGGAAAAACCAAAGCTCTCACTCCGAGAATTTTACATCACATCCTCATGGCCACCGACTACACGCCAATGTACGTTTCCCATGGATCGCAATTGACTAGCGCCTACCAGGAATTGCGTCAAATTTTAAATCAAATGGGCATCGGCACCATGCTCGTCGATTTTACATTCGAAGAGGCGGAAAAAGTCGAAAGTTTAAGAAATTTGCGCGAAATGCACAATGTTATTATGGAAAGACGCAATGCCGTCATCCTAATTAACAAGGATACATTCGAAAAGATGACCGCCATCGCCATGCGAAAACTGAATAGCTATCCCGATCTCAGTGTAAAAGATGCCGAATACATCAGGGAATACCAAGAAGTAATGAAAATCTTCAAGAACGAAACCTATGCGCTATTGGATGAAGTGCATCTCACATTGGATCCAAGCACTCAGTCCATTATTCAGGGCGCCCAGGCCACCGATGAGGTCCCGCGAAAAGATATTGAATTTACGGTTTCGATCATGGAAAGTTTGGGCGAAAAGGTTCGCGATCTCATCGCGCAAAGTAAGCAAAATTCAATTAATTTTCAAGAATTTCAGGAATATGCAAAAACGGCATTGAAGGAAACAAATATTTTATGTAATTTCCCAAAAATTGAAGAAAATCAAAGGGATGCAATCATTTCATTTCTCATCGGCGAAATGTCCGATGACGACATCGACAATGCGCAAATTGTGCGCAATTACATGGGAAATTTAACGGGAAAGGATAAATATCTATTCGGACTAGCTAAAAAATTACTTTCTCAGACAATTCCCAATTGCTATCATATGATTTTTCGTGAGCAATATGGCTATGACGGCGATGGGAAAGTCCGTCCCTACATTAATGGAAAGCCGGGAGAGGGAATGAAATTTCAGGATCCCAACGAGGTCATCTGCCTCACATTCATGGCCATATCCATGGAGACTAATCATGCAATGACGAAGAATGCATTGAATGACCTTATTAAATCTGGACAGCAGGAAGCGGATACGTTCTTTGAAAAAGGAATCAATGATACATTTGCTTCGGCCATTTTCGATAGCTTTGGCAGCGGAATGAAATTCTCTGACCTTCTAGATCTAAATACGAATAATCTTTCCGATGAATCTCTTGCAAAATTTATAGATGCAATGGCGAAAATAAAGGCGAATTACGAGAAAAAAAGTAATTGGGCAAAATTTGCTGTCCACTGCATTTGCAGTGCGCGGGAGAAGGAATGCAATTGCTGCTTCGCCGCTAGCCCAGTTTTTATCCCCGAGTTATTCAGTAAAACGGTCGCCATGTCGGGAACCATTGCCAATATGAAGGCCTACAACAAACCCCTACAGGAAGCGGATAATATTAGCCGGCAGGAGGGTGCCATTGGACGACTTATTCACCAAATCGGACAGGCAATACAGAATGAAGATTCCATTCTATTTACGCTTCCCGATGAAGCCGAAATGCCTCCGCCAAACGGCGAAAAAAACTATCGCACCAAATGTGGATCCATTCTAGAGCAATGGTACGGCGAAAATGAGAAGTTAGGTAAAGAGGATCGCATCAATCGCTTTCGCCTCCTGGTCGACAGTGGGAGTGAATTCATCAATTTTCCCGTGGAAGACATTGTGTGGGATGCCTATTCTTTCTGCGAAAATCACCATTGTCCCACGAAGAACATCGTCTACTACGATCCAATAAAGGCAAAATTTTGCTCCGTTTCCATGGAGGAATTAAAGCAGGCGAAGCAGGAACAACGGCCTTTTGCGTCCAAGGAAATTGAGCGATTTTCCAGCACCAATACGGATACGCTGTACATCCTCGATAAGTTTCGCGCGGCTGGGACCGACATATCGTTCCCACTGGACACCATTGCTCTCATGACGGCGGATCCGGTGGCCAATGGAATATCACTGATCATGCAAGGCATAATGCGGCTGCGAAAATTTGGGCAGGGGCAACAGATGGATATCTACGCCTCTAGGGAGGCGACGAAAAAAATTCTCCCTCCCGCCGCAGGAAATGGAGGATCGCAAGGGACCAATCTAAAGGAAAATGCAAATGAAATTTTTTCACAGTTTGCCAGCAAAGAGGCTGTAAACTCCTGCGAGCAGCAAATTCATGCGCTGCAAATTCGCATTGGAAGTGCAAGGCGCGACTGCATTGTGCGCAATTTGAGTCGTCTCATCGCATCGAATAAATTTCACTTAAAACACGATGAAAAGTGCAATCTGCCCGATCTGCTTAAGAACCTCAATTTTGATCCATCCCAATGGGCTAACCTTTCCAACTGGAAAGAGGTTTGCACTATTTTTGAAAACGAATGGAAGCGGGAGTATGAAAAACTAAGTGATTACTTCACCACTCTTGCCGCATATAACGCCCCTCCGTCGGACAATGATGAATTATTTAATGAAATAAAGGCGGACTTAGTCCGCGTAAATGAGGAAATTAAATGGCACATTCAACAAGTCGGCGCAGGGAGCAAGATGCGCATTGGAGAAAGTGGCGAAACAGCGGATTTAGCGAGCGGCCAAACTCTGCAGCAACAGCAGCAGCAACAACAACAGCAACAACAACAGCAACAACAACAGCAGCAAGACTTTACAGCGTTTCGCGGCATGTTTTTCCAGGATGAAAATTACTATGAAAATGAGAATCATATGTCACTTTTTACAAATCACATGGACGAAACACTAAGAGGGAATGATTCGCAAATATTTAAAATTAAAACTGAAATCAAAGATGGACCTGGCATGCACTACACCATTGATCAATGTGTTGAGTTTGGAAATTGTATATTTGGTGACAGAGTTGGCGAAAAAATGATCGGCATAGGCTCAGCTTATCAAAAAATTTGGCATAGCGAAGTTGGGCAGCAATTTTTTTCCACATATCAGCATTTTTATCCACTAACGTGTCAATATTGCGATAGCGATGGCACTCCTTACTACGCAGACAAGGTAATGCATGTTGCAGATCCGCGGCACATACCGGCAAGCTATATGTGCATTTACTGGGAAACAGATGACGATGAAAATCCATCAAATATTACATGCGACTTTATTAGTAATGAGGAATACGCTAAATTGTATGAAGTCCAGAAGAATCAAAAAAATACACATTTCCATTGCCAACTGCTAACGGTCGATGGAATTGATTATTCCTATGCGAAAAAATCTGAAGGTAGTTCAGCGGGAAATGGCGGCAATGATCACGAGGAGCATAAAAAAATTAAAAAATTTAAAAATTTAGCCATTACGGCCGCGCATCTTTGGAATGGAGACTATCAGTACCTTGAAGCACACCCGGAGCAAACGCTGAAATTTTATAAAAAAACGGGAATCATCAATGATCAAGAAGCACTTGGCCTAATCGCCGACGGACTTCTCATTCGCTCACCAGTCAATAGCTATGAAACTGCCAAATTAGTCGATGCGCAATCTTTAGTAGTAAGGCACGGAATGAACCCGCAAAATCCGTACGTAAAATTTCTCTCGGAGAAAGGCCTACGTCCCGATAGCCTGGCCCTTGAAATTTGCAGTAATCTTGACAAAATGGACAAATTCAGCAACGCATTTACCATTAGTTTTTTGGAAATGCAAAATGCCGTCGAAATTGCAAAGGGCTCATTTGCTGTTTGCCAAAAAATCAGAAAGGCACTAAAAGATGCCAATGATATTCCCGATCCAATTAAAGAAAAATTGGCTCAAATCAATGAGTTTTACGGTGAATTTAAAAAAAATAATACTGACATTAGAAAAAAAGAAAAAAATCCCGCGATACAAAAGAATAAGAAGTCACAGTCCACCGCCTCTCCATCGCAAAATCCGCCTGACCCAATCTTACAATCTATCGCCTCTCCATCGCCAAATTCGCCTGACCCAATCTTACAATCTACCGCCTCTCCATCGCAAAATCCGCCTGACGAGAAATCGCTGGAGCCATCTAAGGGGGACTTGAAGCAGACTAAGACAAAAGGACTATCCACTACCTCGCGGGTTATTCTCCTGGTCTGCACCAGTCTTTTATCCGTGGCAGGCGCCGTTTTTGGGGTTCTTATTCTACTCGGCATGCTGAGTGGTGGCATTTTCATCGCCGTGGCATTGCTGGCTGCATCTGCAATTTTTGCGGGTATTACATTATTCATGCTTTTTTATTGCGTGGATGGCCAGTCCGCAGTTGTGCGTAATAGCGCATAGAAATGCGTAGCAAAATGTAAAAAACCCGATTGCATAAATACTTTTTTGATTCCGTTCTTTATATGAACACTCAGCAAACGCTTGTGTGTGTGTTTAAAGCCATGTACGCTTTTGCTGCAAAAATTTTCCTAAATTTCACCTGGAAAAAGATTGTCTTCATTATTAGCCATGGCTCATTTTTTAACGGTAACGATTTTCTGTCGTCACTTTTGAAAAATGCGACCGAATTTTAGTACAATATAAACACAATTAGTTGGCGCCGCCGCAAAGCGGCGGCGCTATTGAAATGGCCCGCGGCTGGCCCATCATCTTTGCCCATTTCCGGTGGTAAAATGCTTTTCGTCTGCAAATGAGGCATTTATGCATTGACAATTGGAAAATATTTCCTATGGTAGGATCTCCAACCGGAGGAGCATCTATGTCAAATTCTCAGCAAATGAATCCCCTGGATTATCAGGCCCGCGAAAAGGGCGAAAGTAGCCCCAATGGGGGATTAAACTCGCCGGCGCGGGCCGCATCCGCCCGGCAACTTTCTTCCAATCCGCCGGCCTCCGCCCAGACGCCGGAAACTAGTTGGAAAATGGAGCAGGCCATGGAATTGGAAACATACATTTCGACGGTGCTGGACCACGATCTGAGCGACACATCGGTAAAAAATGTGGCCATGTTTCTGGCGGGGACAATCGCAAATCCCGAAGCACTGGCGATCATTTTCCAAGTCTGGCATCGGCGGCCGCAGAGCTC
>JAIRXK010000004.1 GCA_031268315.1 Puniceicoccales bacterium
CTTCATTGAAGGAATACACGGAATATTTTTGCACCCATTTTTTCCAAACATGCCTTCCTGTACGGCTTTTTTGAAGCAATTAAAGAAGCAATCAAAAAACCCCTTGAGCCTGGCTAAGAACGGGGGCAGACGCCAAAAAGGCCAAATTTTTTACATCAATTCAACGCCTTTATCTAGTTTGCTGGGACGCGCGCAGTAGGTTTCGAACACAAGGTTTTTGGTGTCATGGCTCGGTGGGCGTATTCTTTTTAGGCAAAATTATCGCGCTTCCGTTCGCCTAGAGTCGCATGCTTGGCCATTTGTGCGGGTGTCTTGGCCGTAAATTTAGGATGCTAAAATTGGGAAAGGAATTTTGCGATTCGCGTGAAATGATATTTTTTTACTGCCGATGAAATAAGAAATTCACCTAATTTTCATCCTTGCCAGTGAATTATTTCTGCGTGAATGTGTATCCATGGAAGCGATTGCAATGGAAAATATTTTGTCTCTTTGCAAGCGACGTGGATTTATTTATCCGTCGTCGGAAATATACGGCGGCATCGGTGGATTCTATGACTATGGCCCCATGGGGTGCGAATTGAAGCGAAATATTCGCGATGCCTGGTGGCAAGATGTAGTGCATCGCCGGCGGGATGTTGTGGGCATGGATGGAACCATCATTATGCATCCATCGGTGTGGAAGGCATCGGGCCATGTGGATGGATTTTCCGACCCCATGGTGGATTGTCGAGAGTCCAAAATGCGCTATCGCGCAGATCAACTCTTTTTTTCTCCAGTAGTCATTGGTGGAAAAATCATTGGCTACGTTTCTAAGCTGGAAGACGAAGGCAATGGAAAGCGACCCGATGAAATGGCGGAAAAAATAAAAAATAAGCACGGTCTTTCCGGAAAGATTGAGCCGATGAAATGGCAATGCTATGCTGATGCGGCGGAAGAAATTCAACGGCTAATTCCCTCTCCTGCGACCGGAAATGCCGGGACTTTGACGCCACCGAGGGCCTTTAATCTCATGTTTGAAACTCACGTTGGCGCCGTCCGCGATGATGCATCCGTGGCATACCTACGCCCAGAAACGGCTCAGGGAATTTTTGTAAATTTTAAAAACATTTTGGACACATCCAGAAAAAAAATTCCATTTGGCATTGCGCAAATTGGCCGATCATTTCGCAACGAAATCACGCCACGCAATTTTATCTTTCGCTCTCGCGAGTTTGAGCAGATGGAGCTGGAATATTTTATATCTCCCCATGCGGACTGGCAAAAGTTGCACAGTGAATGGGTGGAAGAACGTCTTCAGTGGCACCGCTCCATTGGGATTCGCGGTGAATTGCTTGGACTGGCCGTCCACAGCGCTCAAAAATTGGCGCACTATTCGAGGGCATGCACGGACATAACATTCCGCTATCCATTCGGCGAGCAAGAGCTGGAAGGCATTGCCGCCAGAGGAGACTACGATCTCAGCCAGCATCAAAGTGCCAGCGGAAAAAGCTTAGAGTACTTCGATGAGGAATCGGGGGAACGCTGTCTGGCCCACGTGATTGAGCCGTCGGTAGGTGTTGATCGTATTTTTTTGGCCGTGCTTTGTTCCGCCTACGAAGAAGATGAAGTTGATGGCGAAAGGCGCATGGTTCTCCATCTGCATCCGCGCATCGCACCCATTAAAGCCGCCATTCTGCCGCTCGTAAAAAATAAGCCGGAGATCGTTTCTCTAGCCGAAGACATTTACCGGCAATTGCAGCGCCATTGGAATGTTGCCTATGACGCCAGTGGAGCAATCGGTCGCCGCTATCGACGCATGGATGAAGTGGGTACACCATTTGCGGTTACCGTTGATTTTGAATCCATTGAAAACGAAACAGTGACTGTTAGAGAGCGAAGTTCCATGGAGCAAATAAGGCTACATCGCAGAGAATTATCGGCATTTTTGATGGAAAAAATCTCCGGCATTTAAAGATTCGCTGTGGCATTTGCGGATTTGTGGACATTTTCCATGCGCCGCTTATTTTCCGGGGACAGTTCAACCAGTGGAAGACGGATGGTCGGATTTGTAAATAATCCGCGCAAGTGCAGCATGAACTTTATGGGAGATGGATTTGTTTCGCAGCTTAGTAGTTGGAACCATGGAAAAAGTTTCCAATGCCGTTCCGCTGCAGAATGAAAATTTTGCAAAAACGCATCATCGCACAGAGCCTTCATCTCGCCAATGAAGGAGTTGGAAGCTGCACTAATGGCTCCATCGCCACCGATGGAAAGAAATGGAAGCAACAATTCATCATTGCCGCAGTAAAGGCGAAATTGATTTCCAAGGGCGATGCGCAGGCGTGAAATGCGGGCAAAGCAATCACTTTCACACTCCTTTAGGGCGCATATGTGCGGGTATTTTTCGTATAATTCGCAGATGGTATCTACCTCAATGGCGACGGCGCAGCGCGACTTTATTGAATAGAGAATGATGGGCAAATGTACCGCGTCGGCAATGGCGGAAAAGTGAGAAAAAATTCCCCTCTGCGTCGGCTTATTGTAGTATGGAGCGACAATGAGAACCCCATCCACCCCCAGGGATTCCGCCAATTGTGTCCGTTCAACGCATGCCTTTGTGCAATAGCTTCCAGTTGCCGCATAGATGGGCACACGACCATGGACAAATTGGCGCACATGGACAAGGAGTTGCGCATATTCTCCGTGGGCCAGCGTTGAGCCTTCGCCGGTTGTCCCGGCAACAACTAGTGCGGAGACGCATCTATCCAGTTGGAATTGTAAAAGGCGATCCAGCGACGGAAAATCAATGCGATCACCGTCGGCGGTGAATGGAGTGGCCAGCGCGGTGACGGTACCCCTGGGAAGGTTCTTATCCATGGCACGAAACCAGTCGATGGCCGGGGGAAGTCAAAGAGAAAATAAAAAAAATTTATAAACCTAATTTCCTCGAGAAAAAATAATTATGCTCTAATTGTACATTTTTTTATGCGATTTGTAAAATTTTTTAGTGGAAAATGGCCCACATTCATACTAGTAGCATCCAATGGAAAAAAAAGGCGTTTTGAAGCATGCTCCGCCCGGCTATGCCTTGGGAATAATTCTGTGCTTTTACTTGATTTCCATCGGATTTGCCGCGGCAATTGCGCCGGCAGCACAGCGATTGCTTCTCAAATTGCACGCAAATTTTCCATGCAATCTCAGCGCATATTTGGTCGGAAAGCCGGTTGTAAAAATTTTTGATCGATTAAACTTGCTGATTTTTACCGCCGGCATTATCCCATTCTCTTGCACATTTAGGCTTTTCCAAAGAAAAGCCATTGGACTACATTTCTGGGAATGGCGCTGCTGGCTGCGCTACTTCTTTCTGGGAATGGGCTTGTCCATTGGCTCTATTCTCCCACCCTTATTTTTTACTCCGTGGGCCCTCAAAATGTGCTCCCTAAATGAAGTGCTTTTTCGCACGTTCGCATGCGCCGTTGTCGTCAGCTTCCTGGAAGAAATTATTTTTCGCTCCTGCATCCTGGGTGTGCTGCGTACTGCTATGCAATCGGCGATGGCAATTACTTTTTCTTCCTTATTCTTCGCCATTGTCCACTTTCGTCCCACCGCGGCGTCCGTTGGCATTCTTTCCATGCCGTTGTCGTGGAAGGAAAGTTTCACCATTGGCTACCGCTGTGCTACGGAGATTTTTCATTCTTTCCATCCCATTGCATTTTTCAATTTATTCATTTTGGGATGCATTTTTGCCATAATTCGCATCCGCAAGGGACACCTCATGGCCTCCATTGGCCTCCACGGGGGAATTGTATGGATGCTGTTGCTTTTTAGAAAATTAATTTATTGGGATGGAAAATGCTTCTTTTGGAACCCGGCAGGGCCAATTGATGCGCCATTTGCCACCATTATCCTGCTACTTCTACTCATTTACTTTCATGGACAACTCGCGAATAAGAATATTGGGGCGTAGAATATTGGATTTTTTCTTCGCCCGTCACTGCATCGGCTGCGGGATGCCACTTCTGAATGGGAGTGGATATCGCTACATTTGCCACCGTTGCCTGGGAGAAATTGACTGGATTCGTCACTATTTTTGCCCCCGCTGCTCCGCGCCGGACATTGAAAATCCGCAAAAAGAAGGCTGTAGCAATTGTAAAAAATTGAATTTTTCATTTAAGTGCAATCGTTCGCTCTATGTCTATGCGGGGGTGGGCCGGAAAATGATTCATGAATTAAAGTATCGCAATGGCCACTACCTCCTTCCGGACATTGGCCGGCTAAGTGGGGAAATTTCTATGCAGCTGGATGACGCATTGCTGGTTCCCGTTCCGTTGCACTGGAGACGTCTTTGGGCCCGAGGATTTAACCAAAGTGAACTCATATGTCGGCATCTTACTAAGTTTCACAGGTGTAAAATTTGCCATTTGCTGCGACGATCCAAGCACACGTCGCAACAGGTTGGATTGTGCATTGCTAAGCGAAGGGAAAATGTGGACGGAGCATTCAAAATAAATCATCGGCTATTGAAAAAAAATAATCTTGCAAAAAATCAAAAAATCGTTCTAGTTGATGATGTCTTTACTACCGGTTCGACGCTTCAGGCATGTGCCAGTGAGCTGGTCGACCATGGTTTCTCAAATATCGAGACATTTACATTGGCTCGCGCCTAGAAAAGAAAATACATCATGGCACTCTTTGGAAAGCCAAAATATTCAACGGTCATCGCTGCGAAGCGAAAGGAAATTCCCGCAAATGTATTCACGAAGTGTCCTCTCAGCGGGGAGGTAATTTACACGAAAGAATTGGAGGCCAATGCCATGGTAGTTCCCAGGAGCGGCTACCATTTTCCGCTTACGGCCGCAGAGCGATTACAATTACTCCTCGATGAAAATACCTTTGAAGAACATGATGTGCAAATTCAAAGTGGTGATCCGCTGGGATTTTGTGGGCAAATTTCCTATGCGGAAAAATTGGAAGAAAATCGCAAAAAAACGGCCATGAATGAGGCGGTCATTGGAGGCATTGGCAAAATGAATGGAATTGAGATATCCATCGCAGCCATGGATTTTCGCTTTCTCGGAGCGAGCATGGGCTGTGCGGTGGGTGAAAAAATTACACGCACATTTGAGCGCGGTGCAGAGAGAAAAATTCCAGTCATCGTTGCATGCGCATCCGGTGGGGCCCGAATGTACGAGGGAATTCTCAGCCTCATGCAAATGGCCAAAACAAGCGCCGCTCTGGCTCGATTGGCCGCGGCACATCAGCCCTACATCGCCATCCTCACCAATCCAACAATGGCCGGAGTCATTGCTAGCTTTGGGTCACTGGGTGACATCATCATTGCTGAACCGGGCGCATTGATCGGATTTGCTGGACCACGCGTGATCCGCGAAACGACGCGACAGGAACTTCCCGATGGATTTCAAACCGCCGAATTTCTTCTTAGTCACGGATTCCTTGACCAGGTAGTTCCGCGGCAACATCTGCGAAAGACAATTACCCGCTTTCTCGCAGTTTTGCATCGAAAAGATCCCTAGAATGAGAAAAATTTGTCGGGACGATGGCTAACTTTCATCCCTGTAAATGAGGGTTGGAACGTTTGCCTTGGCAAGCAATTTCACAGTGGTTGATCCGGCAATAAGGTGGCGAATTCCCGAGCGGCCAAATGCTCCCATGGCCAACATGTCGATGTCATGGTCAACAATATACTTTTTAATCACTTCATCGACGGTTCCTTTCAGCGCCGCCGCTGTCACCGAGAAATTGGCCTCCCTAAAGAGGACTTCTATCCCGCTCAACTGTTCCTTGGCCTCTTTTATTTTCTCATCACTTTCGACGGTGACCAAATGAACTTTTCCCTGAAAAAAAGTTTTTGTCCGTAAAATTCCACGGATGACTGCACGGGCGTGGTTACTTCCATCGTAGGCAATTAAAATTTCCTTCGCTCTGCGATATTTCTCCCCCGTGATTAGGCATGGCGTTCCTACGGACTTGATGATGCGCTCTGCTGTGGATCCCAAGTAGCCTTTAAAATTTTGAAAATGTTCACCGCGCTGTCCGAGAATGATCAAATCTATGCCGCGATTGTTGGATTCAAATTCTTCCACAATGTCCATTAGAAATCCATGCATGTGGTAAAAATTCATGGAATCCAAGTAGTCACTTTTTTTAAAAACATGGCGCACAATCTTCTCAATGATCGAAGCTTTTGCCTTTTCGGCCAAATGAATTTGATCCATGAGTCCCCTGTAGGGCACGCTGTTTGTTTCGCCAAGGAAATCGTGTACCATGGACATTTCAAAGACGCGCGTATCTGACGCATAGAGCACATCAACGTGCGCATTCTGAGGCTTCGCAATGGCAACGGCATGTTCGCAGCACGCAACCGAATAGTCAGAACCATCCACACAGACAAAAATATTCTCCATAGGATCATTGTACCGCGCTTTGATTGAAAAGAAAATACTTTTTTTGTGGAAAGAATTTTTGTTTTCAATGTCACTAGACCGGAGTAGCTCGAATGCTTTTTAATCTTCCGCTGGAAACAGGGCACGATGAAGATTTTTTCCATTTTCATCGGCCACAGCAACTTCAACGGCCGCAGAAATTTTTCCATCGGACGGCCGCAGACCCATGGAAAATGACGCGAAGGAGGATGCAATGGCGGTATTTTGGGCAAATTGCGATGGGTCAAAGGAACCCTTGGAATTGAGAATAATTCGGTGAATGGTTCCATGGGCATCCCTGGCATAGACGCACTGCATAGGGTCTTCACTGCCAGAGATTGTTCCACGCAATGGCCAAATATAGGCATCCGTCCCAATTTTTTTAATTTCTCCTCCTTTTACCGTCCCATGGTGCAAATCATCGCCGAGAAATTGGAACAGTCGCGCACAGTTAAAACGATAGTTGCTTAGCCGTTCCATTGCAGTAATAGCCCGCAAGGTGCTATGAAAAAATTTCTCCACGGAAATGGCAATGAGCGTAAAAATAGATAGGGCCAGTAGCACCTCTATCAGCGTAAAACCTTCTCTTCGTGAAGAAATTTTGAAAATAGATTGATACTTCTTTCGCACATCCAAAATTTCAAGAATCCGCATCGGCGGCCAGTGGTGCAGCGGCCAGCATGGCCGCTTTTTCGCCCCAAATGCCGCTAAAAGGCAAGCTATGCACACCTTCTATTGCCTTCATTTTTTGATCCTTGATCCCCTTTTCGTGGTAAATGACCGCTTGATGATACATGGCTGCTGCACGAATAATCGAAGGTTGTCCGTCGTCGTTGCCCAAAGATTCCAACATATGCAGCGCCTCCTCTCCGTGCTGGCATTGGGCTTTGCCAATGGCAGAACTTAGCATGGCAATGCCGGCCAAATGGGGAATTTTTAATGACGATTCGCGGCACTGCTCTACGGTGCTGTGATTTAGCAGCAAAAGGGATGCAAAAATACCAAGCGGCTGGCGATGGTAGCGCTGCGCAAAATTTTGCAATCGATCCTGCCGATCCACAGCGGCTATGAACTCTTTTTCCATGCGGTGACGGCAAAACGCATTCCAGCCGAAGCCAAGGCAAATTGCAGAAATCAGCGCGAGTAGGACCATTGCTCCCCACATGACTTTTTTGCCATGTTCCCAGAAAAATATCACCAGAAATTCGCAAAGCGAACTGGAGGACTTGGCGGGTTTTTTCCTATTTTTTTCTTTCTCTTTCACGGACATCCGCCATGGTAGCTGCGATGGCTTGCAAGAGTCAATGGAAAAGCAAGGAAGAAGAGTTGCAGCCGAAATGGATTGAGGAAGCCCTCCGAAGGCACGCATTCTTCCGTCGCTGCGAGTGGTTTTTTTTCGAAGAAGTGGGCAGTACCAGTGATTGGATGAGAAAGTATTTTTCCAAAAAAACGCTATCCGATCCAGCCATTGCCGTTGCCCGCCGACAAACGCTTGGCCACGGAAAGGGAAATCGTCGCTGGATTGGCAATAGGAGCAATAATATCTATCTAACCATTGGATTTGCCCATCGGCCAATGTCCCGTGACCTTAGGGAATCCGCTGTGGCGCTTGCGAAAGAGATTTCACAGCAATTCCGCAAAAAATATCACATTCCCCTGTGCGTTAAGTGTCCCAATGATCTTCTGCTGGAAGGGAAAAAAGTTGCCGGAATACTGGTAGAAGTGCCGTCCAGGGGCAGTGGATGGCTGCTGAGCATTGGCATGAATCTTTTCCATGATCCAGATCTTCAGGCCGATTGTGCCCAGCCGGTAGGATCCATGGACAGCGTGAAAGAACTTTCTCCAAGCAAAGTCACCGTCGATTTATGCATTCTCGCATGGGAAACATTTTTCAGCGGTGGGATACGTAGAGCGAAATACAGCACTGAATAAATGAGCCATAGAAGAGATAGGGCGCAAAAGGAATGTGACAATTACGGCAAAAATGTCGTCTCCTCCGGCGAAAAGTTTCAATAAAAACCGCTAGCCATGCGCCGTAGAAAATTCCATGAACTGCACCTCCGATGCCGAGAAATGCCCCCATTAGTCCCACTAATTTTATGTCTCCAAATCCAAGGCCTTCCCTGCCGGCAAGCGATTCAAATGTCATGGCAATCCACAGCAAACCACCACTGACAACGAGCACATCAATTAAAATTTTCACCGGATAATTTAGCGGATTCACGGCAGAAATTTTTTGCAGGCCATTGGACAAATCTCCGAAAAGTAGTGCCCATAGCAGGGCAAAAGCAATTCCGCTGTAGCAAATTCGATCAGGAATCAGCCCCGCTTTTCTATCGTGAACTGCGGCGCGGTGCATGAGAAAAAGAAAAATAGCGTAAAGCAAGACATCACACATGAGTGAAAGTAAAGGACTAGGATAGCGGGCGCGGCGAAAATTTTTTTTTCTCTGTTTCTGGCGCTTCCATCGGGATTCGAACCCAAATCATCGGTTCCGGAGACCGGTATTCTATCCATTGAACTATGGAAGCGCTCATTGGTCCTGGATGGAGACAGAGAAATTTTTTTCAAGGATGAAATAAATTTTTCTTTTTTATTTTACCGAAAGTGCAATTTTTTCGGGTCATCCGCGGCGAAAATTGCCATTTTGGTGTTAGGAATGCAAAGGCATTGGAAAAGATATGGCGCGGTGGATGGTAGCACTGTGGAGAAATTTGTAAAAAAGAAAAAAATCGACAGCGGATAAATTTTAAGCAGAATGCGCGCCATGCATATGAAATGGATACATTTTAGAAGGTGGTTGGCATTAGCACTTTTTCCAAGTCTCTTTTTTTCCCGTGCGTCCGTTGGAGCAAATGAATTTACTCCAACGGCTCAGATGCGCACGGAAACCCTCTACATGGTCCGTTGCCTAGCGGGAATTCACTACAATCACCGCCCATTGTCCGCACTTTCCATGGATGAAATTTTGACCATCTACATGGAGAGCTTGGATCCGCAACATCTCTTTTTTTTGAAATCGGATAGCGAAGACATTCATTCCCGCTACAACCTCACATTGGACATTTTTCTCAACAGCGGGAGCATCAAGCCGGCGTTTGCCATCTATGAGCAATTTCGCGGGAGGGTTGACGAATGTGTGGATGATATTTTGCAAATTCTAGACGGCAAAATCAACGTAATGGATGGTGAATTTTACTTCCCCGATCGCAAAGATGCCGCCTGGCCAAACAATGCAGAGATTGCCAGAGAACTTTGGCGCAAACAGATTGAATTTGAATTTCTCAACGCACTTCTCGAGGAGGAAGGGCACGAAGTTAGAGCATCCGCGGAAGAAAATGCGCCCACAACATCCCTTCCTACGAAAGAAAAATCGGGCAATGGCCCAAAAACTGATTTTCAGCGGTGGGAAGCTGCAAAAACTCATCTCAAGAAGCGCTACCATCGCCTAAGAGAAACGATAAATGAAATGGAGCCATGGGCGATTCAGGAGTCATTCCTCGATAGTGTTGCAAGTCTATACGATCCCCATTCATCGTTTCTTTCCTCAGAATCTCTTGAAGAATTTCAAATGCTGATGACCAATTCACTCGTTGGAATTGGTGTAACACTGCAAGATGACAATGGCTACTGCAAAGTTATAGAAATTTACCCCGGTAGCCCTGCAGATTCCTGTAAACAACTGCAACCGGGAGATCGCATCATCGCCGTCGGCCAAGGAGATGAAGATCCCGTAGAACTCATCGGCATGCGCTTTAGCCGCGTGGTCCATCTGATCCGCGGACCCAAGGGGTCCACCGTTACTCTCTATGTGCAGCCTGTCGGTGGAGATCCGGCGGATCGAAAAATTATTTCTCTCATCCGTGACGAGATTCAGCTTACTGCACAGCGGGCTCGAGGCAGTGTGTATCACGTGCCCAATGCATCATCATCTGGCGACGCAATCCCCATTGGATACATTAAGCTTCCAGTATTTTACGGAGCCAGTGAAAATGATAGCCATTCAGATAGCTATGCTGATGTGAAGGAGTTGCTTTTCAAACTGAGTGAAGAGCAAGTGCGAGGTGTGGTGCTGGATCTGCGAGGAAACACCGGAGGATTGCTCGAGGAAGCTATTGCAATTGCAGGATTATTTATTTCAAATGGCCCCGTGGTGCAGGTGCGGGATAGCGACGGCCACATACAGGTGTTTTCCGATTCGAATCGGCAAATTATCTACAACGGTCCGTTGGTAATCCTTACTTCGAAGCGCAGCATTTCCGCATCGGAAATACTTGCGGGAGTTTTGCAGGACTATGGCCGAGCACTCATCGTCGGCGACAGGGCCACCTGCGGCAAGGGATCCGTTCAGGCCATTTTACCCATTAATCAATCGATTCTCCTTTCAAGTAATGGACCACAATTGGGTGCGGCACGTATCACCATTCAAAAATGGTATCTACCCAATGGGGAATCCATCCAGGGTCGTGGCGTAGTTGCTGATATTCCCATTCCATCAATCTATGACTACCTATCAATCGGCGAAGATGAACACAAGCATGCATTGCCGTGGGATAGCATTCCTGAAGTAACAATTGACCGCAAAGAGCAGCATAAATTTTTTACTCACCCGGTGGAAAAAGATACCATCGAAAAGCTGTTGGAAAAAAGCCTTCAGAGACGCAGTGGTCGAGAATGGGAATTGCTTGAAGCCCATACAAACAATTTTCAAAGGCGCATGGCTCAAAAGGAATTTTCTCTGCAAATTGATGAGCGGAGAAGAAAAAGATCGGAAGACCTTGCATTTCGAGATTACGTGAAAAAGGAAGTGGAGGATCTCGCAGAGACCGTATTTCCGAAGGTGGATATTCGAATTAATGCTGCACATGGGATTGATGAAGACCGGCAATTAGAGGATGAGGAGGATGCGGGAAAAGATTTCTTTGACTTTGACATTCACCTTCGAGAATCCCTGCGTATTCTCTGCGATTGGTTGGATTTGGCAATGCAATAATTATTCGCTGTCAATCGAATGTTATGGCCTTGGGCACGTCGGAATCAAATTTCTTTAAATTTTTCTGTTTAACTTCCCTGTTTTGCCTAATCGTTTATGTTCCTCTGTCAGAAAAAAACATTATTTTTTGCAATTGTAGACTAGCTTCCGATCGACCGGTTAATTTATTTTTTTTGTGTCAAATTGTGCAGGAGAGAAATTTCTCCGTTGACAGTAAGCCCTCCTTTCTGTGAGCCTGCCGCAGTCTATGGGATCGCTTTGCGTAAAAAACTTATGCCTCACGCTGGAGGAAAAATGTATCCTCAACAACCTATCTCTGTGCCTTCCATCCGGGGAACTGCACATCCTCATGGGGAAAAATGGCGCAGGGAAAAGTTCGCTGTTCAATGCAATTTCAGGGATTTGCTCGCCAAATTCCGGCGAAATTTCATTGGATGGCGAATCATTGCTCGGATTGCCGATTGAACTCATCGCGCGCAGGGGAATTTTTCTTGCCTTTCAATCTCCCATTGCCCTTCCCGGAGTTACCATCGCCCAATTGCTGCGAACAGCTCTTCAAGCGCGGTTAGAAAATGGTGCCTTATTAGATCACATGAAATTCTATGGTGATATGCACAAAGCCATGGATGCCTTAGAAATGCCACGAAGTTGGGCAACTCGTAGCGTCAATGATGGATTTTCAGGGGGCGAGCGGAAGCGCTGCGAAATTTTACAAATGCTTCTATTGGAACCGCGCTATGCGCTCATCGATGAAATCGATAGTGGGTTAGACGTAAACGGGATCCGTGCCACCATGGCCGCCATTTCAAAAATGCGCAGCGCAGGAACAGGTTTTCTAATCATAACCCACCAACCGCAGCATTTTCAAGGGCTCAATCCGGATCGTGTTCACATTCTAAGCGAGGGCAATATCATTCAATCCGGAGGCATGGAATTGGCAAAGTCCGTTGCCAGTGATGGATTCATGAAGTAAAATCGGATAAAAATCATCCCGCAGGGAAAAAAGCAAAAAAAATTTATAAATTCACACGATTGTAATTGGTGGAGCCGAGGGGATTCGAACCCCTGACCCCCACAATGCCATTGTGGTGCTCTACCAACTGAGCTACGACCCCAAAATGCGCTCCGTGGCACGCCCCACAGGAGTCGAACCTGTAACCTCCTGATCCGTAGTCAGGTGCTCTGTCCAATTGAGCTAGGGGCGCCCGATTCTCTGCAATCTGCAATAATTTCTATGAAGTGCAAGAAAAAATCATCGCATAAAATTGTAAAAATTTTCCCTACCTAATTTTGAGGCGATTTGCCCAACCAAATAGATTATTTTGTTATTTGCATCGGCGATTTTTTCCCGTAAATTACATTGGAGGTGATATCTATGAAGCAGGTACAAACAATTGCAGATGTAAAACTTGAGGGGAAAACGGTGCTGGTGCGCGTTGACTTTAACGTGCCCATGGAGGATGGAAAGATTGCCGATGATTCGCGAATTCGCGCGGCGCTTCCGACGATCAATTACCTCATAGATCAATCGGCAAAAATTATTCTATTGAGCCATCTGGGCCGTCCAGATGGAAAAAAGAATTTAAAGTATTCTCTGAAACCT
This sequence comes from Puniceicoccales bacterium, assembly GCA_031268315.1. Classification (GTDB taxonomy): domain Bacteria; phylum Verrucomicrobiota; class Verrucomicrobiia; order Opitutales; family JAIRLM01; genus JAIRXK01. Next base: position 13,019 of record JAIRXK010000004.1, read on the forward strand.
GTCGCAAAGGAGCTTTCTAGCCTACTTCTTCGACCTGTGCTATTTCTCGATGATTGCTTGGGAAAAAATGTGGCAAAGACAATCGAAGAATTGGAGGGAGGTTCCGTTGTTATGCTAGAAAATTTGCGTTTCTATGCCGAGGAAGAAGCAAATGACCGTGAATTTGCAAAAAAATTGGCGGTCTATGGCAATGCCTATGTCAACGATGCATTTGGAACTGCCCATCGAGCCCACGCTTCGACGGATGGCGTTCCGCGACTATTGTCCATTCGGGTTGCCGGATTTCTCGTGCAGAAAGAATTGGAATTTTTGGGAAACAAAACGGCGAATCCTACACGGCCATTTGTCGTCATACTGGGCGGAGCGAAGGTCAGCGATAAAATTAAAGTCATCGATGCTCTCTTAGAGCGTTGCAATCAAATGATTATTGGAGGGGCAATGGCCTATACTTTCCTTGCGGCAATGGGAAAAAGTGTGGGCAGTAGTCGCGTAGAATTGGATCGGTTGGATGATGCCAAGCGAGCTTTGGAAAAAGCACGGCAGCTTAGTGTGAAAATTTTACTTCCAATTGACCATAAAATTACAAATCAATTGGACTTTGATGCGCGAACCGTCGGAGAAATGCGCACCGCCGCCGATTCGATTCCTCCAGAATGGAAGGGAGTAGACATTGGACCAAAAACCATTGGAATTTTTGACAAGGCTATTGAAAATGCAAAAACGATTTTCTGGAATGGTCCCGTGGGCATATTTGAAATTCCCGCGTGCGCGGAAGGCACATTCGCAATGGCAAAATTTGTTGCCAAATCCGGTGCCATTTCCATCATTGGTGGCGGAGATTCAATTACTGCCATCCATCGCAGCGGAAATGCTGACCGAGTTACATTCATGAGTACAGGTGGCGGCGCAAGTTTGGAATTTTTGGAAGGAAAAGAGTTGCCAGGAATTGCAGCATTGAGCAAAAAGTAAGTGCTTTGGGTGCCATTGCTTGGTTCCTTTGCTCTGCGGGATGACATTAAATAAGTTAGTGTTGGCATTTTCAAAAGGGAGCGGGCTGCTGCTTGAAAAATACAAAGAAAATTTTTCATTTAGAAAATAATTACATCAGGTTTCTTCGGGATATTGAAATTATGTCTTTGAATCACATCATTAGTGTAAACAATTACGTTGAATTTAAACTTTAGATAAATGGTTATTATTTTTTGATTGCATCATTTACGGCGTGCATCATGCTTTCTATTTGTTTAATTATGGTATTTATTGATTCTTGAGTATCTGACCATTTATCATCTATTGATTCTTCCATGATACTCTGTGCTAGCACTAATATTCGCTCTTTTAGCGCTTTGATACCAAATAATTGCATCTGTGTATTTTTCGAAATTTTATCTACTGATTCTATTTGATTGAGTGAAAAAACGATGCCAGCTACGATTGCACTCAATTTTGATCTATCGAAATTTTCAAAAAAGCTTGTTTTTTCGCTATTCTCTTGGGTGAATTGTGAACATGAATCAATTATTTTTTCTAGCAAATTATTGCATTCTTTTCCCAATCTAAATTGCATATTAGGATTTATCTTTAGTCCGATTTCTTTTATGTTGTGTGCTGTCTCATAAATACCTAGAAGTGATTGCGCATAATTTCTTATTTCTGACGCAAATTGCATTTGTCCGGAATATGCATTTGCGGTTTTAAATGCAACTTCACTTAATATAATCCCGTTTTCAAATAATTTTTTCAATTGCGTTTCAATATTAATAATTGCAGCGGAAAAATTTTTTTCAAACGTTTTGCTTTCCTTTAGTTTGTCTAATGCTTTTGATGATTCAGACACGAGGTTAATTAGCCGAAGAAGACCTTCATCATTTAATGATAGTAATTCCATGTATTTATCCACCACGTCAACGCATATAAGGTTACATTTGTCATTGATGCAATTGCTGTTAATTTGCCCTTCCACTGGAGGAGCTGCACAGGGAATAATTTTCCCCATTTTGAAAGTGTCGATTTCTTTTTGCAAAACAAGCATCGTACCATTTATTTTTTCCATGTACTCTATCGCACGTACTAAAAAAGTGAAACAGTTACTCGTATCACTACTTGAAACTTTCCATTCCTCCAATAGCGATTGAAACGCATTCCTTATTCTTGTTTGCGGATTTTCTTCTTCTATCCACAGTGAATTTGCCGCATTGAGCGGAACTTCCAAGCGCTTTTTTATGTCAATTGCCATAATTATTGTTTTTGCCTGATTAATTGACCATAGACCATCTATCTTATGTATTTTATCTTGCAGCAATTGCTTAAATTCCGAATCTGGTAATTGCTTAAATGCGTTTTCCGCATTTTTTTGTAGGGTTTCTTGCGGTTGCTTTTCAGTAGTTTTTACATTACAACGATTTGTGTTACTAGTTCTTTTGCGGAAACTTTTTAGGGTTGAACTTTTATTTTTATCTTCATTTTGCAAAGATATATTCGTCGATGTGTTTTGATCATTAGATGGACGAGGGCTTTCTGTTTCTAAAGATTGTTGCTGTGGAGTTTCGATTACGAGTGATTGATTTTGTGCGCTTATATATTTCGGTGGCGAATCCGATGGTGGTGAAAGTTCTTGTAGTGATTGTTGCAATGTTTCGACGTTGAAAATCGTGAAGGGAGTTTCCATTGTCGGAGGATCATTGTCTTGCTTTTTGCGACTGCAGATGGCCCAAATGAGTTTCAAAATACAAATAAGCGCGACACCGCCTAGGCCGCTAAGGAGACCGACAGCGATAGATGTTGAAACTATGGCCGCAATGGTCCCACAGAGAAGCCCGCCCAATAGGCAGTAGGCCGCAGTTGTGGCGATTTTCATCTTTATGGATACGGTGTGGGTTGCGGCGAAAAGATTTTCCGGTAAAATTGACTTGCCATCGTTCGGGGGATTTCCGCCAACATGCGAAGCTCGATTAGTATTTCCTGTGATAGCCATCTTATTCCACGCGCAATTTCCAACAGTTTTGCCGAAAATTTTTGATCTGTCAAACAATTAAATTCGATCGAAATTCAAAGCGGCGCATTTGCAATGAATGAAAAAAATTTGCAAAGTCCCAATGGGAACGGAAAATCTTTTTCTCATTTTAATTGTTTATTGAAAATCTATGGAAGAATCACCAGAGGAATGACCGTTTCCGCATATTCTTTTCCGCTTAAATATAGCATTCCGTGGGTAACTTCTACGCCCTCAATTTTTACGGTTGTCGATGTTTTTCCGGCACGGATGAAGACATCGGGAGCAATGATGGCATCTGGAATATTGGTTGATACGTCAATTTCGAGGCCATTTGCTGGGGCGGGATGGGGAATATTTACGTGCAAACTAATGGCATCTCCACATTTTACCTCGATGGCCTTTGGATTTGTGGAAATGGTTCCCCGATCGATGAAAATTTTTCCTGCCGGAAGTGTGCCGCTTGGGCTGGCCAATTCCACGGAATAGTATTTTTCAGCGGGAAGTTGCGGAATGCGAAATTGGATGGCCGTCGGCGATAGAAATTGCGTATCGGCGGCCTCTTCGCCCACGTAGACAGTGTCATTTTTCTGAAATCCCCGGCCAATGATGGTAATGCTTGCCCCCGGTGCGCCGCGCTGGCTATCGAGGCCCATGGCATAGTGGCCGGTAAGGAGCAGCTCAAAGTCCGTAGATTTTTCGTTGAAGTAGCGCAGCTTTGTGTCGGTTCGCCTGGAGTAATCAACGTCGAATGAGTAGACAATTTTCTGGGCGTCCGTCGGCATGCGATATTCGTAGACGTAGCGATTGCGGCCAATATGTCGCATATTCCGGCTGTGTCCGTCGATGGTCACGTGAGCACGAACATTTTCCACGTTTACCTTTCCATCTCTCGGAGTAAAGTCCATGCTCAATGGGTAGACCCGGGATGCATTGGTTGCCACGACCTGTGGGGTAACATTTTTTATACTCATGTGGCCGCAGCCCGACACTAAAAGCAGACAGCCAAACGACAATAACCTGTGCAATAAATTCGCCATTCTCCCATTACATGAATGATTAATTTCACTGTCAAGTGCTTTGGCGCAAAAATTATTTTATATTTGCGCCATGTAAATTGACGTGGGGTAGAAAATTTTCTACGTCATTGACAATGATAACAGGCTATGATAAACTTCAATGTAATGCGATTTAAAGGCAAAGGTTTCACACTCATTGAATTTCTCGGCGTAATGGCCATCATATCCCTATTGGTTGCCATGGTTTTTCCAGCCATTGGAGCATCTCGCCATGGGGCCATGAGGCAGCGCGCCCGCTGGCAACTTTTGGAATTAAAATCTGCCTTGGAGTCCTATCACACCTACTATGGTAACTATCCTCCATTTTTGCGCCTCCATGAAATTGCCACTCCTATCAATGGCATTCGTGGAGAGTTGCTGGAGGCGTTGCAGGGGGTGGAAGGCATCGGAGCGCCGCCAATGAATCCTCACAATGTGCGATTTTTAGAATTTTCTCCGCGCTGGTTCAACGAAAAAAAGCACCTAATTGATGCCCTTGGGAATGAAGCCATCTATGTGATTCTACGTCGCCCGGATCAATTGACAATTCCGATCCACGCATTTCCGGAGCGTTTGCGCCGGTTCATTCCCGACGATGGATTGGTGGAAAGCATTGCCATTTACAGCCTTGGGGCAAGGGAGGATCGCGATGTGGTTAGTTGGGAGTGAAGTAGAAAATGCGCAAAAATAAGGAAAAATGCTACAAAAAGGCATTTACCCTCATGGAAGTAGTGCTTGTAATTGCCATTTTGGCCACCCTGGGCGGCATCGCTCTGCGTCTATTCGGTCCAAAGTCACTCTTTCACAATGGAGTAATTTCATTCAGCGCCTACGTAAAAAGTGTGTGTGAATACGCATTTACCGATGAAAAAAATTGCTACCTACTTCTCGGAAGAGGCAAATCCAATGGGGAAAAAATTTCACAGTTGGTCCTTGTGGAGATGGATGACACCGGCAATGTTTCATTTGTTGCCGGTTATGCCTACGAATTGCAGCGCGGCGAGTTTATTGTGGAACCCGGAAAGGATAGGGGTAGCTATTTTTCAGCCATGGAAATTTCTCTTCCGGCGGAATGGGCGAGTCGCCGATGCTATGTTGTTGACCTGCGGCGATCTATTCGTAGCAAAATTCGCCTTGTCCTAGCCTTTCAGACGTCCAAAAATATACTCTATCATGCCTTCATTATTTGGCCAAATGGAACACTTACTCAGGAAGAAATTTAGCGCTAGGGGCTTTGCTCTCCTGGAGGTTTTGGTGGCCATTGCCATTCTTCTACCCGCTGTTTTTCTCCTATCCGCATTTCTGCATCGCATGGAAAGTCGCCTTGCCGATGCTTCATCGGCCTTGTGTATCCCGGCAATCGGTCGCTGTGTGGAGGACTTTATTGGCCATTACGGTGACCGACCGTTGCCAGTTAAAATGCAATTAGAAAAGCTTCCCGACCAAACCTTTCGCCTCATCCCGACGGTAGAATCGGCGCCATCGCCATCCTATGTCCAATTTTTTATGGACCGAGAATCACCCATGGTGCACTGCGAAATTATTACCGGTGCACTCCATTGCGCCATTGCCATTGCGCGAAATTCGCAACCATCATCTGTGAATAATCCGCAGCCATAATTTGCGTTAAATGCTAGCGTAGTGCTATGAATATTGAATGCAATTGCCATTCGAAAACAAGGAAGCTATTTCGCAATTAAATTTCAATTTTTACGATTGGCCATCAATGTTGCTCTTGCAGCCAATGGCTTGAAAAAATGTCCGAAAAAATGATTGAATTGCTGCCGTGAAGTGGACTGAAATACTGCGATGAAATTTTTTGTCATTTACACAATACTCTCGTCCCAAATTGTCCAGTGGGCTTCTGCGAAGGAAGGAACTTGTCGGCAAAAATTTCTCAGATTGGCAACTGCCGTTGCCGTTGCCCTTGGCGCGCTTATCCCAGCTGGAAATGCCTTTAATTTTTTGACGGCGATAGTTGCCTTGCTATTTTTTATTCATAGCATCGGAGAGAGGGGTGGTAACTCATGCATTGCCTATGGATTTGGTTTGCTCTTCCATGCATTGGCTTTGATGCTTTTTCCGTTGCATTGGTCCATTGCCCAGCGGTTGCATATTTTAGCCATCTTCCCCATGGTTGCCATGTTTCCATTTTGTGTCGGTGAAAGGCATTCTGAGGATTCCGGCTCTGTGCTAATGGATGCGGTATGGCGAACTTCAGCCTACGTGGGTTGCATTGGATTGCGTGTGCTTTCTCCGGACGACCTGCGACTATTCTTCATTTTTTTGGAAATTTCTATTGGCTACTACGTCCTACTTGCCTTCGGAGAGCATTGCCTATGGAGATGCCTGAGCGGCCTGCAAATGGCGCACATATTGAGCATTTTTCAGATAATCCTGCTTCGCCGATGGTCCGCCCCGGTGACCAGTTGTCTATTTTTTTACCATTTTTTTCTTTTTTCCACGGCGGTTGTCCTTCTTCCACGAAAAAGGCGACTCGCGCTGGTGGAGGCTAAGGGATATGGATATTTTTTCCCACTCCGTGGGGGTATTCTCGCCGTTGCCATCTTTGGAATTTGTCTGCATCCGCGAATTTTTAGCTGCATTTTCGGCCCGGCACAATGCATTGGCGCCGACCCATTCGCCGCAGCGGCCATGGCATTTTCGCAAATTTTACTGCTATCGATAGCCGTCCGCTGCATAGTATGGCTGTTTCTTCCATCGCAAACAAGGATGGAAGAATAAAGCACATCTTTAGCTTTTGAAAGCTGACCGTTGAAAATGCTTCTAATTCATCCCTATACGTTATTTGTTCGATCCACATTAGTTTGAATTTAACTTACCCATTAGTCCGCTGTGCCTGACAAAGTGTTGAATTTGTCGGTAAAACTGTAGCACATTGCCATTGTTGCCGATGACATAGTTGGCGTAGCGAATTTTTTCCTCCAGCGGAAATTGCTTAATAATCATTGAATCCAAGCGCGCCTTGGTCCATTTTTTTAAAAAAATAGCCCGCATCAATTGCAATGGATAAGACGAATAGATGCAGATGGTGAAGTCGAAGTAGGAGGCTAAATGTTTTTCAAAAAGCAGGGGAACCTCAATGACCATTGGTACGGGTATGTCTCTCTTTATTAAATCCTCAATGTGTGGAGATAGCAATGTATCCAATTCCCCAAGGGTCGTTGTGTTTAGCGATTCCACTAATTTTTCGATGGAGAGATGTCCCGAAGAATCATAGCAGTTTTCGCCGAAATGAGTGCTAATACCCTTGCGAATTTTAGCATTACCCTGCAGCGCTTCATGGATAAAGTTATTCAAGTCGATTGCATCGAAGCCAATGGCTTCAAAAGCTTTGATAGCCGTGCTCTTTCCGCAGCAAACCCCTCCGGTTAATCCGATGCGTATGGTGCCCATCTGCCGGACCCTATTGCATTTTAAAGGAAAAAGAAAGGTTAAAAATTAAAAAAATTTCCAGAGTAAAAATTTATTGCTTTTTGCCTGTTATGTTAATGAGGACGTGCCCTGTGAATGATTTGTAAGCACAGATCCCATTGCTTCCATCACCCTCGGCGAAGTAAAATTTTCCGATGCAATTAGTTCAATGTGTAATTCCTGGCGCATTCGCTCACTGCGAATTGCCTCGGCGATTTCCCGGTCAAAGTCTTCCATGGCGGATATTAGCATACTGCACTCTCGTTTCAATTGGAGGAAACAAACTTCTAGCCCG
>JAIRXK010000018.1 GCA_031268315.1 Puniceicoccales bacterium
TAAACAACCTTTGCAACTTTGCGATTTCCCTGCCCGGAAAAAATAAAATTTTCCATAGCCATTGACAAATGAAAAATACCGCATACAATGTTTTCTGTGAACAAAAGGATGTATTATGAGTATACTAGGATCTGGATACGTAGGCGGGACGACAATTCCCGCAAATTTACCGCAATCGGCCGCTTTTCCCAATAAAAGTAAGGATCCATCTTCTCCAGAAAAGCTGAGTCTCACCCAAACGAAGACTTCAATTCCCACTGACTCTTCCGCTGCCCCTTCCCCTAATGAGAGTAAATTAGGGGCAGAGATTAGGCGCAATTTGCAAAGTAATCCCACAGCAATGGCGAAAATCATAGCAGAAAAGACCACACAACCAAAGGAGGTAGCGGACATTTTGCTAAATTTGATGAAGGGAGGTGCCACGGTGGACGAGGTGTCGGTTGCTTTATGCACGTTTCTTCTGGGTGGCAAAGATACGGAAAAAGTGGCGAAAATTTTGGATGAAATGGACCCGGATACGGCAGCAAAAATTTTAGATAAAATGGAGTCAATTGGCGGAGGTTATGGTGGCCCACTTGGAAAATTTATTATTTGTGCGATGGCCCCTGAGTCTGCCGCGGCTCTACTGGCATCGCCATATTTTCCCAAGGAAAATACCGCGAAATTTTTAGTAGATGTAAAGAATCTACACATTCCGGAAGAATTGCAAAAATTGAGCAAAATTTTACTACAAATGTGTCAAAATGGAAATTTAGGGAAAGCAATAGGCATTTTAATATGCGTAAAGGGTTCTGACGAAGACTTTTATAATAGCCAAATTGAGTTTTTAAAAGGTGCGTGCGATAGCGCTCAAATCAATAGGGCAGTTGCATTTTGTAGCGAATTAAACGAAAGAGAAAAAGAACTGTTGGGAAAACTTTGCCAAAGTGATGCCTCAGATGGGACTACTGCGGAATTAAATATGTTGCAGACTAAAGATCCTGCAATGGTGGCAAAGGTAGTGGCACATATGTATGGGACAAACTTCGAGCGCAATTCCGATGTCGGTGCGAATATTACACGTGGAATCGAGGAAATATGCAAGAAAAACTCTGCGTTTGGGGCAAAAATTTTTAGTGCAATGTGTGAATTTAACGAAACTGCGGTGGCAGCGCATCTTTATAGTGCAATTACCGATGAAGAGGCCAAAAAATCGCTTCTTACAGAACTTTCAGCCGACGGCAAAAAACTATTGGAAGACTACAAGGGTCCCGGCGTAAGTATGGAATCGCAGAAGAAATTAGCGCAACAACCTTCCACGGCTGAAGTTGATCAAGCGTCTGTAAATAAAAGCAAAACGCCATCAAACAAGTTGTTTTTTCAGGCATTTAAAAATCTTCTTAAAACTTCTTTGCCAATTATTCTCGGCTGCATCGGTTGCATAATCGGCGCAATCCTATGTTTCACCGCCCTCTGGCCGCTATCCATAGCCCTAGCATTTATTGCCATCATACTTGGAGCAATTGCCGCCTACAGGGGGTGGTCGGAAGTGAAGAAATTGCGCCGTGAGCGGCAAGCGGAAAAAAGTCCTGATCATCCATCGATGCATGCTCACTATTTTAATTCGAATGTCAATCGCCCAAAGAGAAGCAGTGAAGAGCTGAAAAATGAAATTTTACAGCATCTAAGCGATGGAAATGCAAATTACATCCGGAGTACAGTGGAATTTTTCAACATCGCAACTGATAAAGAAATACAAGATATTTTTTCCGAAATAGTTAAAAGCGATCAAAAGGGAAATATGAATGCGATTATTTCGTTGATATTTACCGACAAAAATCAAGAAAAATTGGCAAAGATTTTAGAAAAAATGTTCAAAAGTGAAATGCACAAAGGGGCGGCAGTAGAAATTTTAAACATAGTTAGCAATAGTACCTTCTCGGACAACGGGAAATATCTCTTTGGGCAATTTTCCGATGAATCAGTTAGGGTGGAATTTCTATCGCAAATGGATTCTAAAAGTGCAAATATATTATTTATGAATTATTGTAAAGGAATTAAAGAAAAAGTAGAATTTTCTCAAAAGATGTGCGACATGGGTAATTTCAAAAAAATGGCGGGAATTTTGAATGAAATGATTAAAGCAAACTTCATCCAAGATGCAAAGGAAATTTTAGGCAAAGTAAGGGAAAGTCATATGTGCAACTTGTTATCCCAAATGACAGATGAAAATGTTGAGACATTGCTTATGAAATATACCGATAACACTAAGTATGTAGCAGATTTTATTGAAACATTGCTTGCCACAAGTGATGGATATGGAAAAGCAGCAAAATTTTTAGATAAAATGTATGCGGAAAACTTAGATAAACATGCTTCGAAAATTCTAATGAAAATAAACTCTAGTTCCACAATAGACATTTTACTTTTAATGGGTCCTGAAAATACGAATAATTATCTTAACTCAATGGGCGAAAATATGAAAAAGAACACTCTGCGGACGATGAAGATGCAAACTGCGTGGGATAATTTTGAGGGAAGAGCGAAAGCTCAAAATTTAAATTTTTAGAATTTTTGAAAAATATTTTTTATAACCATTGACAAATGAAAAAATATTTCATAGAATGCATATTATGGTCCAATCTAAAGTAGCCTCTCAGTCGCCGAACCTCCCGCAAGACCCAGGGTTAGCTCCCGTTGAGGAAACACAGGGAAATGGGGATGATTCTAATCCCTCTACGCCTAAGTTATCAGAAACAACGACAACGAATCCCATCGATTTGCCATCGAAAATTGATGTGGAAAATAAGAAACTGTCGAGTGAAAAAATAGAGCTTTCCGAGGAAGAAATAGAACTAAAAAGTAATATTTTAGAGGCAGTGAGAAATGACGAAATGGCCGCTGCGGTAAAGATGCTAAAAGAAGCCGACTGCGAAGTAGCTGCAAAAATTCTCCTAGGCACGGTGGAAACGGATGATGCAGATAATATGGCATCGGTTTTGGAAAATATAATCCAAGAAGGCGATCTGAGAAGTGCAGCGAAAATATTCCTATCCGCCAATGCAATTCATCCGAGCATGACGCAAGATATCTTAGATTCTTCCCGGTTGCAAGAAAGAAAATCGGAAATTACTCAGAAGATGACAAGTGTGTCACGGCAGCAAACCGCCTTGAAGTGGACCATAAAAATTGTACGATGCATCTTAGCTACCGCTACTTTTTTAGTTTTATTTGCTCTTTGCCTTCTCCTAGTCATAACTTTCGCGCCTATCGGACCCGGCAACGATTTGAGAGGTTTGATCGAATTCCCAGCTCTCGCATTTAAGGAGATTGCCGGTGTTTAAAATTTTCCATTTGCCATTTACAAATGGAAAATTATTCTATAAACTCGAGCATGTCCACTATTCCAGCTACAGCCGATCACCCTCCTGTGGACACAAGTGCCAATGGGCAACCCAACAACCAACAACAAACACCACTGGCAGCAGTGATGACATCCAATCCGCTACCGAAAGCAAATTCATCTCCAACTCAAATATTGGCCAATGCTTTTCTCGAATCGATGAAAAACACAAATGTCACTCTAAATGAAGTTGAAATTAATGTGGCAAATGGCATCATACGTGCGGTAAATGCCAATGACATCGACGGCGCGGCGAAAATTCTAAAAAATGCGCACTTCAAAGAGGCCGCACACATCATTAGGCGTCAGCTTGCCCAGACAGATCACGCCGCTCTAGCGCCCATTTTAAAGCGAATGATCGAATTAGGTTATAAGACACAATTGGCTAAAATTTTACTATTTTTCCAGGAAAGGTATTATTGCAATGCAGCGGACGTTCTGTTAGCCAACGGATTGGATACCCATGCTCCAGAAATCTGCAATAGAATAGCAACTATCGAAACAATACGAGATATTTTTTCCTGCATTGGCAAATTTTTGGAACGTATTTCGCCATTAATAGGCCTGATGCTGGCCGTTCTTTTTAGTTTCCTTAGCGTTTATTATATTCCCCTTTTTTTTCTTTTTCTTTTTCTGGCAGTCATAAGCTTTCCAATATCCATCTGTGTGTTCGAGAATTCTTAGCGAGAACCCTAATGATAATTCCTCCAATGCCGCACCGGCCCAAGGGCAACGTCAACGTTCGCCCCCGGCCAATGGCCAACCCAGTGGGCTAGTTTTTGGGATTGCCAAGGCTGTCGTAGATATTTTGGCGCACATCATCAAAGGATCCGTCCGCCTGAATTCGACAGCATGGAAACCTGCCCTGTAAAATTCTTAGGGCATCGTCGGTTTGCTTCATAAATACCTGATAGCGGGTCCTTGCCGCATCCGGATCGGAGTCAGTTGCACGGACCGGCAGCAGATCACCATTGCCAGTTCTTCGCACCGATTCATTGTTTGCCATTGCCCGTCTGCCACGGCCCAGTTGCCGCTCGATACTCGTTTCTTCGGAGACATCGAGGATAACCACCCGAAAATCGCTCTCCAATCCCATTTCCTCAATGGCGTCGCAGAGTAATTTAATGCACTCCGACTGCGTCTCCGTGCGTGGATATCCATCCACTACAACGCCGCGGACATATTGTTTTTTCAAGATATTTGAAAAAACAAGGCCGGTAACGTCGCTGTCGCTGACCAATTTTCCCGAATCCTTAATGGCTTTAAATTCGGGTGAATTGAGTAAATCACTGGTAACCAGCGGCGGCTGCGTAATGGAAAAAATATCCTGAATGTAGCTCGCATTGGTTCCCTTTCCAGCGCCGGGTGCGCCGTTGAGCCAAATGACAACCTGCGGAACATATAACTTTTTTCGCTGCGGATCACTTCGCACCGCATGCCAAAAGTTTTTAAAGTCCGCCTGCGCCTGACATAGAGCACATTGCTCACTTCCTGGACTTGGATTTGCATTTTTAAAATCCGCACCACCGGCCATTAGACCACTATCAAAACCCATGAGAAACCCCACAAATGCCGTTAGAAATATTGTCGCTTTCATTAGTCACCAATAAAATGATAGTCAACTTTTAAGAAAGCGCAATAAAAAAATGTCAAAATTATTATTCTTCCGTGAAACGCCTTTGAAAACCTACTAAGTCATAGACCTTATCCAGCAGAGAGAGAGCACATCCCTGCGCATGAATACGGCCTTTTTCAAGGACGTTTGCCAGGAAATTTTCCTCTCTGCGGAGGTGGAAAAATCGCTCGCGGATGGGTGTAATTTTTTCAATTATTGCATCCGCAATGTCGGCCTTAAATTGGCCATAGCCCACGCCGGCGTAGCGCTCCTCCAAGGCGGAAACGGAATCGCCGGAAATGCCACTGAAAATGTGAAGAAGATTGGAAATTCCCGGCTTTTCGGCGGAAATGCGAATGCTGCCTTCGGAATCAGTGACGGAGGTGCGGATTTTTTTTTGAATTTTATCGTTGGAGTCCATTAAAAATAGCGCCCCCATGGTATTTTCGTCCGATTTGGACATTTTCACCAGCGGATTCTGCAGTGACATGACTCGGGCGCACACATTGCCGACGAATGCCTCGGGAACGTTGAAAAATGCCCCATAGGTGCCATTGAATTTTTCCGCCAAATCCCGCGCCAATTCCAAATGCTGCCTCTGGTCTTCGCCGACCGGCACCCGCTTCGCATTGTAGAGTAAAATATCCGCCGCCATGAGAATGGGATAATAGAGAAGTCCCGCCCCAATGAAACCGCCGCTGTGGCCGCTCTTGTCTTTAAATTGGGTCATTCGCTCCAATTGGCCAACGGATGCCAGGCAACCCAGCACCCACGCAAGTTCTGCGTGCCCAAAGACCTGCGACTGAATAAATATGCATGATTTTTCCGGATCAATGCCGCAGGCCAGATAAAAGGCGGCGCAATCCATGGTAGTTTTGCGCAATTGCCCGCCGCCGCTGCCGGGAACGGTAATGGCGTGCATGTCGCTGATGAAGAATAGGCAGCGATGGTCCCGCTGCATGGCCACCCAATTTTGCAGGGCGCCCAAATAGTTTCCCAGGTGAATACCCGCGGTCGGTTGCAGTCCGGTCAAAAGGATAGGCAACCCATCCAAGGTCCCACCCGCATTGTTATCTTTCTCCATTGCCATCGGTGCGATACTAGGCAAGCCGCCGGCGAAATGGCAAGTAGTTTTTTCGACCAATTTTCCAAGAGGCGCCAGGCAAGTGATCGTCTAAATTTGCCGAATGGGACGCCTGCGCTTAGCCGCTTGCGAAATTTCTATCGCGCGGAATATGAAAGCGGCCCCCAACTATTTTAAGGAGTATTTCCGGCAGTTTCGGTGGAGCTACTTGGCGAGGCTATGTAGTACACGATAGCGCTAATCGCAGCGGCAATGGCCAGGGCGATGGCCACGAGCATTGCAGTGGAAGCGGCGCCGGACACAATTCCCATGGATGCAATGATGCCGAGAAAAGGGGCCGGCAGAGCAAAGATAATCAGACAAAGTGTCAGAATGCCAACGATACCAGAGATCCAAATGGCGGCCATTGAGCTTTTCTGCCCATTCTCTTTGGAGGGGGTTTGCGGCGCATTTGCCGCCGGCTGATTCGGCACTTCCGATGTATTGGCAGCTGCACCGTTGGTTTTTTCAGGCGACGGTTGCTTGTTGGAGGCATCTATCGGCAGATTTGGCGCCAAATTCTGATTCGACGGCGGCTGCGAATTCGGCAAAAACTGATTCTGATTCTGACTCACAAACGGCGGCTGCGAATTCGGCAAAAACTGATTCTGATTCTGACTCACAAACGGCGGCTGCGAATTCGGCTGAAACTGACTCTGATTCAACGGCGAATTCACCTGTATCGTCGGCGAAAACTGATTCTGATTCTGACTCACAAACGGCGGTTGATTTTTTAAATATACTGCCTTAGAAAGCGGCTGATTCGGAAAACTCGTCGGACCCACCATCAAATCGCTCTTAGTCGAACAACCTATCACCGGAAAACCCGACGAAAACGGCATCGTCCCCGTCTGCTGCGCCGGAAACGGCGGCCGCGAACTCGACGGAAAATTCGTCAAATTCGGCGGTATCTCCGCCCCCGGCCGTGCTTTCACCTCCTGAAAACTCTGCTGCTGCGAATTCGAATTCTGATTCGGCGGCGGAATATTCTGCGGAAAATTCGAATTCGACGGCGGTTGCGAATTCGGTGAAAATTGATTCTGATTCCCCAACGGCAACTGCGGAATATTCTGCTGCAAATTCGTCGGATTCGTACTCCGTTGATTCTGTGAGTACACTGACGGAGACGCTGGACTTTGATTTTGTTGACTTGAAACTAGACTCATCTTATTTACCTTCCTTAGATATCGTATAGGAAAAAGATATTTTATTAAAAGTCAAATAAAAAAATAGCAATTGCTTACGGAAGTCAAATTTCAAACGACCGATCGAAAAAATCGTTTTTTGAGATTGCCGGGTAACCCATTCGCATTGAATTAGTTATATGGCTCCATATTCAATGCTTTCCGAAATATTTAGGGCTGTTTTCGTATTTTGCGATAAAAATTTGCAAAAATCCAAATTGAAAAAAGGACGTCCTCCTTCACTATCCATTGCATATTTCTTGACGCTGCTGATCTTTTGGCAACGCAGTGGTGTCAAGGATTTTAAAACATTTTACC